>JAFPUE010000100.1 GCA_017395555.1 Ruminiclostridium sp.
ATAACCGGGGAGGTGTTGTTTTCGCTTGCGAAAACGGCAGAGGGGCTGACCGAAAGACCTTGCGGGGGGGTGGGGGTCGCGGCACGAGGCCGCGAGTAGGCTGCCAAAGGCGCGCAGCAGCACGATGCTGCGGACGTTGTCACCAAAAACGCGCACGAAGCGCGTATAAAAGTGACAACAAAAGGATTGCGCGCAAAAAAAGCAGCCGAAGCAGAGCTCCAAACAGCCGAAGGCAGAAGGCTTTTAGCCAAAAGCATCCCGTTAAGGGTCTATGAGGTAATCCTGCCAATCGGACGGGAAGCCGATATAGGACAGATCAACTGCCTCATCGTACTCGGCGACAAGGAGCGTGAGCTTGGCGGCGAAGGCGGTATTCCACACATCGCTGCGCGGGTAGAGCCGTTTCAGAATAAGCATATAGTCGAACAGCGTGTTGCCTATCGGGCGTTCGAGATCGGGGGGCTGCTTCGGAACAACGGCAAGCTCGTTCGCGTAAAGGCGGTTGTAGTGCGCACAGTGGTTACGCAGGTCTGAAAGGCACTGCAGCCAGTTTTCGACGCACCTGTACGGCAGTCCGAACGCGTTTTCGGCAACTGCGCGCTTGTCCTCGGTCTTCATATCACTGTAAAAGCTGTTGAGTAAGCCAAAGCTGAACAGCTCCATGATTACCCAGAGCGGAAAAGCACCGCCGTAATTCTGCATGTGGTGGGTTACAAGCTGCTCGCCCGTGTTCTTCTCGATTACCCTGTCTATCTTTTTGAGAAAATGCTTGTGATTGTGACGCGCGTCAAATCCGGACTCGTTCAGATAGCCGAGCGCCCCGTATTTCAGCGCGTGGTAGTTCGATATGTTCGCGCGCATGGTGATCTCGACCTCTTCAAGAGCGGTGAGAAGCAGAGAGCGCAGCAGCCGGTCAAAATCGTATATGTGCATGACTGTCTCGAAGCTCGTTCCTTCGCGGTATCTGGTCTTTGTTTCAAGAAATACGGCGAAGTAGTGCGCAAGTCGGTAGTAGTTGATGTTGGAGAGGGCGCATACCGCGTGATCCATATCCTCTATAATACAGCCTCTGCTGCGTAGCTTTTCGATCTGATCCTCGACGGTTGCAGGGCTTTTTACCCTGCGCACCTGTGAATCGCGGATATCACGGTCACTGCGGTTTCCCATATCATCTGTCCTTTCGCGAAGCGCTGCAAGCTGCGGCTCAAACTGTACTATAATAATATTATAGTACTTTTTCGTAGTCATGTCAACCAAATATTGTCCAATGTGCAAAAAAGGTAGTGACAAATCGAAGAAAGTGTGCTATAATATAATCAATCACAGCAGAACGCGCAAAAAGTGCAGTCTGCTTCCATTATCACGAAAGGATGAGCCGATGAATTACGAAAAATCCTGCGGCGCGGTAGTGTACAGGAAATTTCATGGCAACACCGAAATACTACTCATACGCCATATCAAGTCGGGATACTGGTCATTCCCGAAAGGTCATGTCGAAAAAGGCGAGACCGAGATCGAAACCGCGGAAAGGGAAATTAAGGAGGAAACGAACATAGATGTCCTTATCGACAGCGGCTTCCGCGAGACCGTGACATTCAGTCCGCGCAAGGACACAAGCAAGACAGTCGTTTATTTTGTGGGAAAGGCGATAAGCCGTGACGCCAAGCCGCAGCTCGATGAGATATCCGAGATGCGCTGGGTTGAAATAGATCAGGCGGCATCGTTCCTTACATACGAGAACGACAAGATCATAGCCCACAAAGCCCGCTCCTTTATCGCACTTATGAAATGACGCATCGAACCGCTCCTACGGCAAATACACCGCCGGAGCGGTTTTTCCGCGGTTCGGTATTCCCGTTTTCAACTTTTTATCGCGGCAAAGCCAAAAATTTTTAATGTAGCTATTGACAAACGTCGGAAAATGTGCTAAAATAAATTCTTGTAAACCCGTTATGGAGAAGTCGCGTAGCTGGTCGAGCGCGCACGATTGGAAATCGTGTAACCGTCAAAAGCGGTTCGAGGGTTCGAATCCCTCCTTCTCCGCCAACCGCGGACGCGCGGCTGCGAATCCCGTCTCGAGTTATCTTGAGGCGGGATATTTTTCTGCCTCGCTGTCCGGAGTACAGACATACTTTTTTATACGATCACAAAGAAAACTGCACACGCAAAGTGTGTGCGTATTTTCATTGTACTATCCATTTTCCATACTCTTCAAATACAGATCTTACTTCCCAACGCAGATTTTTATGTAAGGAGCAAAACAAAATGATAGATACGATAACCGTAAGAGAGCTTGAGCGCGACGAACTGAAGCCCGCTCTTGACTTGGTATGGAAGGTATTTCTGGAATATGAAGCTCCCGATTACAGCAGGGAAGGTGTGGAGGAGTTCTACAAAAGCATACACGACGAGAAATTTCTGTCAAAGCTCACCGTTTACGGCGCTTTCACCACAGAAGACAACGAGCTTGTGGGAGTGACCGCCACAAGAAGCGAGGGAACGCACATCGCACTGTTCTTCGTTGATGGGAAGTATCACAGACATGGTATCGGCAGGATGATGTTCGAGACAGCCAAGGAGCGCTGCCCCACAAAGAAAATGACGGTAAATTCCTCACCGTATGCACTGCCGATATACCGAAAGCTCGGTTTTAAGGATACTGCCCTTGAGCAGGTCATAAACGGGCTGCGGTTCACACCTATGGAGCTTTTGATACAATACAATATCCCGTGAGTTTACCACACTGCGCAGTAAACTCACGGGATATTTTTGTTTCAACCCTGTGCGCTGAGCCCGAAGCTCACCGACAGCGCACTGTCCACGCGGTGCATATCGGCGCTGTCAAGCTCGCCCATACGCTCCTTCAGCCGCTTTTTGTCTAATGTACGGACCTGTTCGAGAAGCACGACTGAGTCCTTTGCAAGCCCGCAGTTCACCGCGTCGAGCGAAATATGTGTCGGGAGCTTTGCCTTCTCGCGCTGGCTGGTTATCGCCGCCGCTATCACCGTAGGGCTGTGCCTGTTGCCGATGTCGTTCTGCACTATCAGCACCGGGCGGATGCCGCCCTGCTCGGAACCCACAACGGGACTCAGATCGGCATAGTATATCTCTCCGCGTTTGATCGTCATATTTATTACCGTCCTTTCAGATGTTATCTTCTGTCTATATTTTTAACATCACGGCGGTATTTATACAGCACCGCCCTATATATTTTATTTCGGGGACGTGCAGTCTGTGATTGTCTGCGGGGAGGACACCCCGCGCTGCTCTCACCAAAACCGCGGCTCCGCTTTTTGTGCAACATCGCTTAAATACTGTCGTTTTTTCAAGTTTTTCTTGACTTTTTTGCGGAATTATGTATAATTAAAGGTGGTGATGTTATGAAAAAACGAACGGCTGCATTTTTAGCCTTCCTTACAGCAGCAACAGCGTTCTCTGCGGCGTGCGGCGGGACTGCGCCGGCACAGACGACTGCCGCGGCTCAGACAACGGAAGCTCCGGCGGAAACCACACCGGCAGCGGAAACCACGACAACTACCGCGCAGCAGACCGAAGCTGCACCGGAACAGGAAACAGAGGAAATGACACCGGAGAAGATACGGGAAAAAATAGTTAAAAACTCGTTTTTTGACATAGGAAGTCCTGAGCGTTTCGCGAAAGCGCTTGCAAAAGCCGAAAACGGCGAGGAGATAACCGTCGCGTACATAGGCGGCTCCATAACCGAGGGATACACCGTACAGCCGGAGGAGTGCTGGGCGTATCTCACGCACCGATGGCTCTGTGAACAGTTTCCCGACGCGAAGATAAACTACGTCAACGCGGGACTCAGCGGCACACCGTCCACTCTCGGACTTATCCGCTCGGACAGAGACGTTATAGCCCCTTACGGCGAGCCGGATATCGTGTTCATCGAGTTTGCGGTGAACGACGCTAACGACAGCGTAAACAAGGAAGCCTATGAAAGCCTTGTCCGCAAGATGCTCACCCTTGAAAGCAATCCCGCTGTTGCGCTGATTTTCATGCGCACGGACAACGGCTACAGCTGTCAGGACTGGCAGAAGGAAGTCGGATATCTGTATCATCTCCCGATGATAAGCGTAAATGACGCGCTGACGAATGCTATCGACAACGGGTATATGACATGGGCGGACTACTCGAATGACGGAGCCCACCCAAACCCCGAGGGCTGCAAGCTCATTGCGGAAATGATCGAGAATATGTTTGACGAGTTCAGAGGAAACGGCGATCGTTTGCTTGATGTTGACGCGAACGATATCACCCCTATATTCGGCAGCGAGTATGTAAATATGCACATGCTCGACAGCGCTTCACTTACCCCGACATCTGCCGGCGAATACGAGAACACGGCGGCACTGACCGCATTCCCGAACGCATGGACACGCAAGGCAGGCGGCAACGAGGGAATATCGTTCGACATGGAATTCGACGATCTGTTTATCGTCTATCACTGCAACAAGAACAAGCATTTCGGCACTGCCGACGTTTATGTTGACGGCGAGAAGCAATGCGAGGTAAAGAGCTTTGCGGAGGACGGCTGGAGCAATCCCGTACCGCAGCTCGTAATGCGCGGTGACGGCGTGAAGCAGCACAAAGTCGAGATAAAGCTGCAGGGCGACGGGGAGAAGACGTATTTCGGAATACTCGCTTTCGGCGTAACAAATGAGGAACTTACACCGTAAAGGTGCAATAATAAAACGGAGGATACATAAAATGGCAGATAACAAAGCAAAAGCAGCAGCCGAGAAGGGCAAGGGTTTCTTAAAGGAATTCAAGGAATTTGCCCTCAAAGGCAACGTAATGGACATGGCAGTCGGCGTACTGATAGGCGGCGCATTTTCCGGGATCGTCACCGCGCTGACAAGCGACTTCATCAATCCGCTTATCGCGTCTATCGGCGGCGCAGAGATCGCGGGCATGATAAAGCTCCCGTGGGTGAACTACGAAGGACTTGAAGCAGAGGAAGCTGCTGCGCTGTCCCTCAACTACGGCAACTTTATCACAACGGTTATCAACTTCTTAATCATGGCGCTCATCATCTTCCTGCTGATGAAGTCTATCAACAAGCTCATGTCGCTCGGCAAGAAGAAGAAGGAAGAGGAAGAAGCTGCCGCTCCGCCGCCCGAGCCGTCCAAGGAAGAGGTTCTCCTCACCGAGATCCGTGACCTGTTAGCCGCTCAGAACAAGAAAGAGTAACGAGAGCGCCTAAGCCGGCGCTGCCCCGGACCCCGCCAACCCCCTTTAAAAAAGGGGGCTGGACACCCTAAACGTTTTTGATCGTAAAACAGAAATCAACAGCATACATCATAGATTGATAAAAGCCAAAAGCGAGTAGATTTCGTCTCACTCGCTTTTGGCTTTTTGGTGTTATTTTTCAGACTTACTGTCAACTTTTCTTATAGCATTTTTGGCTATTAAGATTTCATCACTGTCCATAACGGCATTATTAAGATATCTTGAAACCGCTGCGGCTTCCTCCAATGTATCAAATGATGCCGTAAAACGCCATAATTCATCGACATCAGAATACACTTCATAAACAGACCTTGAATTCTTTCCAATACCTTTGCTTGTTTTATAAATATAATACAATCTGTTCGTTCCTCCAAGAATCATTCATCATTAGAATCGTCGGTGTCATTTTCGGTATCATCTTCATCATCAAGTTCTGTTGTGTCCTCAGCATCGTCTGCGTCGTCGGTATCGTCGGTGTCGAGCAGGTCTTCCTCTGCGGGTTTCTCGATCTCCTCGGTCTTTTCGTTCTCGTCGTGCTCGGTTCTGGTGAACGAAACAACGGAGTTGCCCTCGGTGAGCTTCATCACGCGAACACCGTTAGCCGGTCTGTTGAGCAGGTTGATGTCATTTGCGCGTATCCTTATTATAACGCCGTCCGAGCTTATAAGAATAACGTCGTCGTCCGGACCGAGAGCGCGTATTCCGCACACATGACCCTTTTCGTCGCTTACCTTGTAGTTCGTGATACCCATGCCGCCGCGGTTCTTGACGGGGTAGTTGTACTCAAACTCGCCCTTTTCATTCACCCTGCGGTTGCCGTCCTTGTCGAGTCTGAACAGCGCCGTGCGCCTTCCGTAGCCCTTGTCCGTAACGGTAAGTATCGTCATTTCCTCGTTGTATATCTTCGTCGCACCTACAACATAGTCGCCCTCGCGGAGCCTTATCGCGCGGATTCCGGCAGCCGTTCTGCCCATAAGCCTGATCGTGTGCTCCATAAAGCAGAGCGCTCTGCCGTCGTGCGTAGCTATCAAAACGCCGGAATCGCCCTCGGTGATATATGCTGCCGCGATCTCGTCGTCCTCGGCAAGATTTATCGCGCGCAGACCCTTCTTGCGGACATTCTTGAACGCCGAAAGCGGTGTGCGCTTTATCTTGCCCTGCTTGGTTATGCAGATAAATACCTTGTTCTCCGCAAAGTCGGCAGTTTTGATAAGCGCGGCTACCTTCTCGTTCTCTTCAAGCTGAATGAGGTTCACAACATTCGTTCCTCTGCTCTGACGCGAGCCCTCCGGCACCTCAAAGCATTTCAGCTTCATCATATTGCCCTTGTTCGTAACAAACAGCAGATTATCGTGCGAGGACGAGATAAATACATTCTCTATGAAGTCCTCGTCGCGCTGCTTTATGCCGGAAACGCCCTTTCCGCCGCGTCTCTGGAGATTATATACCTCCATGGGCTGGCGTTTCAGATAGCCGAGATTGGTATATGTCAGCACGCACGCCTCAACCGGTATAAGGTCTTCTATGTCAACTTCACCGCTTACCTGTTCGATAGAAGTCCTGCGCTCGTCGCCGTACTTCTTCTTTATCGCGTCAAGCTCCTCGCGTATTACCGCATACACCTTCGACTTGTCGGAAAGTATATCCATATAGCCGCCGATCCTGCCCATAATGTCGCAAAGCTCTTCCTCGATCTTCTCCTTTTCGAGACCTGTGAGCTGTGCAAGACGCATCTGCACTATCGCGTCCGCCTGCGCCTCCGAAAGTCCGATCTCGTGCTCGAACACGATATTCTTGTACTTGTCGTCCATCGCGCGGGTAAGTAGCTGACTCAGATCGGCTTCCTTAAAGCGCTCCATAAGACGCTCCTTGCCCTCGGGTACGCTCTTGCTCGAACGCAGTATGGCGATTACTTCGTCAATGTTGTCTATCGCGAGCATGAAGCCCTGCAGCAGATGTGCGCGGTTTCTTGCGCGCTCAAGATCGAAGCGCGTTCTGCGCTCGATGACCTCCGCCTGAAAATCGAGATACGCTGTGAGCATATCCTTGAGCGGCAGCACCTTCGGCTCGCCGTTCACGAGCGCGAGCATAATAACGCCCACAGTGTCCTGGAGCTGCGTATAAGTGTAGAGCTTGTTGAGCACGACATTCGCATTTGCGTCGCGCTTGAGCTCCATTACTATCTTCATACCGTTTCTGTCGGACTCGTCGCGCAGCGTCGCAATACCGTCGATACGCTTGTCGCGCATAAGCTCGCCGATAGATTCGAGAAGTCGGGTCTTGTTGACCATATACGGTATCTCGGTAACGACGATACGGGTATGTGTCTTTTCCTCGACGATCTCCGCACGTCCGCGCAGGGTTATCTTGCCGCGTCCGGTGTAGTACGCCGAGCGTATTCCGGAATAGCCCATGATGATGCCGCCGGTGGGGAAGTCGGGTCCCTTTATGCAGCTCATTATGCTGTCGATGCCCGCGTCGGGGTTGTCGATAAGCAGATCTATCGCGTCTATTACCTCGCAGAGATTGTGCGGGGGGATATTCGTAGCCATACCTACCGCGATACCGATACTGCCGTTTACAAGCAGATTCGGGAAACGGGAGGGAAGAACTGTGGGTTCTTTCAGCTTGTCGTCGTAGTTTGTGCCAAAATCAACTGTGTCCTTGTTTATGTCGGCAAGCATCTCGTTCGCTATCTTCGCAAGTCTTGCCTCGGTGTAACGGTATGCGGCAGGCGGGTCTCCGTCCACGGAACCGAAGTTTCCGTGACCGTCCACCATAGGGTAGCGCAGAGAGAAGTCCTGCGCAAGACGGACCATCGCGTCATATACGGAAGCGTCACCGTGAGGGTGATATTTACCGAGCACTTCTCCGACGGTGTACGCACACTTTCTGTACGGCTTGTCCGAGGTGTTGCCCGCGTCGTTCATGGTGTAGATTATGCGCCTGTGGACGGGTTTGAGTCCGTCTCTTACGTCCGGCAGCGCACGCGACACTATTACAGACATCGAGTAATCGAGGAAGGCCGTTCTGACCTCCTTCTCAATGTCTATCTCCATGAGCTTCTCATTCGGGTGTATAGATTCGATGTAATTGTGTTCCATAATATGGGTTGGTTTCCTTCCTGTATATGGGTAATATTATTTATAAGATAGCTTTAGAAAAGCACGAAAATGCCTTCGGCTGCTTGGGACTCTGCCCCAAACCCCGCCGGAGCTTCGCCCCGGACTCGACCAAGGTTTCACCTTGGATCCAAGGGTGCGTTTAGAAAAGAGACATTAAGAGAGTTTTAGACGGGGGCGCGGCCCCGGCGACCCCGCCCCCCCCCCTTAAAAAAGGGGGCTGGACACCCTAAACTGATGCAGTATTTCTAAGATACATCAGCGGGTCGCTCCCCGAGAAATGAATGGGGGTTGGTAAAGATTCCGATTTGTTGTATCGGGATATTGCCGGTTAAATTAATCCTTTTTCCTCAAAATAAGCCTTGAAAGCGAGCATCTCGTCCGTGCCGAGACAGCGCTTCGGGACCGCGTGGATAAACGAGCGGTTCACGAAAAGCAGCAGAAGGTCTTTAACGTCCGACATTACAACTTCCGTCTCCGCAAGGCGATAGACCGTCTTTTCTATCTGCGTGTCGTCCCTGACGAGCTCCGGATTTTCCGCGATCTCCTTCGCGGCAGGGCTGCCCTCCTCAACGGGGAAAACACCGCGGGAGTTTATCTCAACTATCTCGGTTTCCTTTTCGGCGGAGGTTATCTCCGTCTCTATCTCTATCCTGTCATCGTACAGTGTCATCATGTACGTCTCGTCCGTGCCGAGCTCCGCAAGCCCCTGCATCATCTTTTTCCGGATAAGCACCGGCTTTATCCAGTTGAAAACGAGTATCCCGAGACCTAGACCACCCGCGATGTAACCAGCCGGATTTGTGTAGTCCCGTATCACAAGATCGACTGCGAGAACAACGACTATCAGATATATGACAGTGTAGAGCAGCTTCCTGCGCAGCGTGTATTTCGTGTGGAAAGCCTTGTACGCCGCCTCGATCTCTTCCGGTCTGTTATCGAATTTTATGCTTAAATTTTCATTCATTGAAGATCGTCCTTAATATGGAGTGTTGCCGACAAGCAGCAATATCCCGAGAGCTATCGCCGCGACTGCGACTACCACGGCTATCACCGCATCGGCAGTTTTCTTCGCGTGCAGGAACTTCGTGATACACAGCGCGGAGTATATACCGGCGGTTATGAGTATCGCGGCGGCGGAAAGTGAGAAATCCCCGCCCGTAACGAGCGTGACTGCGCACGCCGCCCACGTTATGAGCAGCGCCCATTTGAAGAATTTCCTCGCGATCGCGCAGACATCCTCGTCGCCGTCCTCGAGCTTGTCTATCACGGAGTCGTGCTTCTTTTCGTCCGCGTAGATGCGCTCCATTCGTTCGAGCTTCCGTATCTGCTGTTCGTTGTTTTCCTCGGAGTTCATAGATATCCTTTCAATATTTGGGTCAAATATCGAGATTTTCGACAAAGCGCGCGTTCGTCTCGATAAATTCGCGGCGCGGCTCAACCTTGTCACCCATGAGAATGGAGAATATCATATCCGCCTTTGCCGCGTCCTCCATACCTACTCTTATCATAGTCCTGCGTTCGGGGTCCATAGTCGTTTCCCAGAGCTGATCGGGGTCCATTTCACCGAGACCTTTGTAGCGCTGGACATCGACTTTGGCGTTGCTCTCGCCCGAAAGCTCCGCTATATACGCGTCACGCTCGTCGTCCGAGAAAGCGTAGCGTACCTGCTTACCCTTTGCCACCTTGAACAGCGGGGGCTGTGCGAGGTAAACGTGACCCTCCTCGATAAGCGGGCGCATGAAGCGGAAGAAGAATGTCAGCAGCAACGTTCTGATATGCGCGCCGTCAACATCGGCATCCGCCATAATAACGACTCTGCCGTAGCGCAGCTTGGTTATATCGAAATCCTCGCCTATGCCCGTTCCGAGAGCCTTTACGACAGGCAGCAGCTTGTCGTTGTTATATACCTTGTCCGCGCGTGCCTTTTCGACATTGAGCATCTTTCCCCACAGCGGAAGTATCGCCTGGAACGCGCTGTTTCTGCCCTGCTTTGCGGAGCCGCCCGCGGAATCTCCCTCGACGATATATATTTCGGTCTTTGTCGTATCCTTTTCGTAGCAATCGGACAGCTTTCCGGGAAGTCCGGCTCCGTCCGCTGCGGACTTGCGCTTTGCTTCCATAGCCTTCTTCGCCGCGTCACGAGCCGCCTGCGAGTTTATCGCCTTGCGGACGATTATCTCGGTGGTCTCGGGGTGCTCCTCGAAGTAATATGTGAGCTGTTCGGTAACTATCTTATAAACCGCGGGCGCCACCTCGGGGTTGCCGAGCTTGCCCTTTGTCTGACCTTCAAATTCACACTCTGGCAGCTTTACGGAAATAACGGCATTGATAGCCTCGCGGATCGCCTCACCCGAGATAGCGACGAACTCCTTCTTGTCGTCGTCATCCTTCTTCTTTGCGGAAGCCTTTTTCGGCTTTTTCTGCGCGGCCTGCTGCTCCTGATACGATTTGACGAAATCGTTGACTACCTTGTTGAGAGCCTTTTTAAACGCGGTCTCATGCGTACCGCCGTCTATGGTGTGTATATTATTCGCGAATGAACGGAAAGCCTCGCTGTTGAAGTCGGTGTTGTACTGGAACGCGGCTTCCACTGTGATATCGTCGATAACGCCGCTGAGGTACACTACATCGGGGTGCAGCTTTTCCGCGCCGCGCATATCCTGAAGCCATTCCACATAGCTTATGATACCGCCCTCATAGCGCAGGGACTCGCCCTGTATGTTGTTCTCATCACGCAGGTCTGTAAGGTTTATGAGGAGTCCGCCGTTGAGGAAAGCCTGTTCTCTCATGCGGTCAAGCAGGGTCTCGTAATCAAACACGGTCTCGTGGAAGATAGTGCCGTCCGGCTTGAATCGAACCTTTGTACCGGTCTTGCTTGTTTTGCCCGTGACCTTCATTGCCTCGTCGTAGTGACCGCGCTCGAAGCGCTGGTAATGCACTTCCTTACCGTCATAGACTTCGAGCTCCAGCCATTCGGAGAGCGCGTTTACGACGGAAGCGCCGACACCGTGCAGACCGCCGGATACCTTATATCCGCCGCCGCCGAATTTTCCGCCGGCGTGGAGAATTGTGTAAACGACAGTAGCCGCCGAGATACCCTCTTTGGGGTGTATTCCCGTCGGTATTCCTCGTCCGTTATCCGAGACCTCGATCACATCACCGGGGAGTATCTTCACATCTATCTGTGTGCAGTAGCCTGCGAGAGCCTCGTCGATAGCATTATCGACGATCTCATAGACAAGGTGGTGAAGTCCGCTCGGTCCGGTAGAACCGATGTACATTCCGGGGCGCTTGCGCACCGCCTCGAGACCTTCGAGTATTTGTATATCGTCCGCGCCGTAATCGTGATCCGTTACTTTTGTGTTGTCGTCCATTTTTGAAAATTCCTTATATTATAAATAGTATAAATTATTATAGCACATTTGCAAAAAAATTGCAAGCATTTTATGCAAAAAAATACCGTAATGCCCAAAACATTACGGTATCATTTTCACACACATCACACTGTCTCCGGCAGCTCCCACTCGTCTGCCATTTTACGGTACTTTTCCGCGCTTTCCGAGTCACCGGTCTTTTCATAGCAGTCGGAGAGAAGTGCGAGGTTGTCTTTGCCCTGTGAGAGGATCGTTATGACAGCTTCCGTCTCGAAGATCGCGTCGTTGAGCCAGCACAGCGCTTCGGCGTAATTCCCGCTGTCGTAAAAATAGCGGCCTATCTCGCTGCACATTTCAGAGCACGGCACGGCGATAACATCACGCAGACACAGCCGGAAGAAGCCCGCCGTGTTGCCGCAGATACGGTATGCGCGCGCAAGCACGCACCGCGCCTCGCGCTGCTCGTCCGCGCTGCGGGACGTATCGGCAAGGCTCTGCTCGAAGAATGGCACCGCCTCAGCAAGATCGTCGCTGTCGCCCGCAATGAAAAGCTCCTTCGCGTACATCGAATGAAGCACCTTGTCAAGCCTCATCCCCTTTTTCAGCGCCTTTTGGAATGTCGCGAAATCCCGCTTCGCGTGGCTTCCTTTTGCAAGATGCTGTATCTCGATATCGCTGTTGTAAACAACCGGGTCAAGCCGCACCGTCTCATGCACGGGATTTATCCACTCAAATGTGCGCAGCCGCTTAAACAGCTTCGGGCGCAGCTCCCGCTTCGAGTTATACGCGGTGTTCTCCTCCATAAGATTGAGATAATACATCTGCACTATCTCCGTTTCCGGCGGCAGAAGCTCCTTGACGCGCCTGAACAGGCGAATGTTGTCCTCGTCGATCACCTCGTCCGCGTCCGCGGTGTATATGTAATCCATAGTCGCCTTCGAGAACGCGAAATTGCGTGCCGCGGCGAAATCGTCTATCCACGGGAAATCGTATATCCTGTCGGCGTAGCGCGCCGCGATCTCCTTTGTGCCGTCCGTCGAGCCCGTGTCAACTATCACTATCTCGTCCGCGATAGGTTTCAGGCTGTCAAGGCAGGCGGCAAGCTGCGCTTCCTCGTTTTTCACTATCATACATACGGATATGGTCATCATTTCGTTTCTCCGTTTCGTTTAAGAACTATCGCGTTCCAGCCCTCGGCATTGCTCTTTTTCACCGCCGTGAAGCCGTTCTCGTTCAGCGCAGCCATTACCTCGTCAAGCCGCTCGTCTATGATCCCGGACACGACAAGCGTTCCGTTTTCCGCAAGGAACGAGCCGAAAATCCCGCTCATCGCGATTATAACGTCTGCAACAATATTCGCGGTGATGATGTTATATCCCGTGCCGATCTTTTCGCGCAGCTCCGCGTCGTCGATCACATTTCCGCGGTACGCCTTCACCATGTCCGCACCAAAGCCGTTTTTCTGCGCATTCTCGGCTGCGGTCCTGACCGCGTTCTCGAAAATATCCGCCATTACCGCCTCTTTCACACCGAGCAGCAGTCCCGCGATCGAGAGAATACCGCTCCCGCAGCCAAGATCGAGCATCTTCTCCCCGCCGGTCACTATGCCCTCCAGCAGCTCCATGACCATTTTCGTGGTGTGGTGCTGACCCGTGCCGAAGCTCGATGCCGGGTCTATCTCCAGCACCTTCCGTTCGTGTGTGTCGGGGATATCCTCCCACGACGGCTTTATTATCAGCTTCTCGCCGACGTTGAACGGCTTGTAATACTGCTTCCAGTTGTTCGCCCAGTCCTCCTCACGGACGTTACCGATGTGCATATCCGGCTCGCCGTAAAAGTCCGGCTGCTCGCTGAACAGCTCGTTCACCGCGCCTTTCAGCTCCGCAAGAGTTTCAAGTCCCTGCGCGTTGTCCTGCAGATACATGGTGATGTGCGTCGGAACGGTTTTCAGCCCCATAAGCTCGTCGTCAACATAGTCCCAGTTCGCGTCCTTGTTTTCGAGAAATTCGTCGAAGTCCGCGCTGTCGTGTATCTCGAAGCCGTTTATGCCGAGCTCAGAAAGCCGCATCACAAGCACGTCCACCGCCTGCGATTTCGTATATACATCTATTTTCAGAAAATCCATGGTAGTTCTCCTTTTTGTTTTAGCCGAAAGTAAGACTGTTCGGTATTCTGCCCCGCCTGCGGCGGGGCAGAATACATTCTTTCATCTATATTCTATTATGCCTTATTTCGGCAAAAAAAGCAATAGGAAAACGGAAATTTTGAGAGATACTCTTCGCTAAATCGCATTTTGATTAAACACCTGCTGCTTCGCTGTTTGGGGCGCCGCCCCAAACCCCGCCGGAGCTTCGCCCCGGGCTCGACCAAGGCTCCGCCTTGGATCCAAGGACGCGTTTTTCAAGAGAGAGGTCGCTTCGCTCGAGATTTTTTGCCCTACGCGGGCGGCGGCGGGGAACGCCCCGCGGCGTTTTGCGTAGCGACATCCTTCTATGGACGGGTGCATTGCACGAGGCGATGGTAGTTGCCGTCAAGAGCGCGCACGATGCGCGCATATAAAACGGCAACGACAGCACACTCGGTTAGTTATTCTCTTCTATACATGGTAAGAGAAACAGCAATGATCGATGCTCTGTGCTGTCACTGTTCGGATTACTTTCCCCCTTAACTGCGAAGCGATTAAAAGTCTTTGGAAAGGGGTTTGGGGGATAACCTTTCTTCAGAAAGGTTTCCCCCAAGTCTCTAAAAGTCTCTCAAGCCTCTCTCCCGCCGTACAGCTCGCCGAGCAGGCGGTAATACCACGCGGCGGAGCCGGTGTAGGCTGACCAGCCTCCGCGCCCCTTACACTCGGGGTTGGTGTAGATATCCGCGGACATGAAGTACGGCTCATTCCGATAGGAGCTGCCGTGTTCGGCGGGATTGAGAGCAAGAGCGAGCTTTTCCGCTGTTTTGCGGTCACCGCTGTGCAGGAACGCAAGAGCGAGCCACACCGCCGCGTGAGTGTACTGCGCACCATTCTCGCGCACACCCTCCGGATATCCGCGCACATAGCCCGGGTCTTCCGTCGAGTCCTCGCGGTACGGCGGCGTGAACAGCGCTATCAGCTTCGCTTTCGGATCATACAGCTTCTCATACGCGGCATTCAGCGCACTCCGGCGCTTCTCCTTGTCCGGCAGTCCCGCAAGCTCCGCGAATGCCTGCGGCAACAGGTCTATCTCGCAGCACTCGTTGCCCTTTGCGCCCATTTTCGCCCCGTTGTCATAGAACGCGCGCAGGAAATACCCGTTCTCGAACGCCTCGTCCTCAACTGACGCGGCAAGAGACGACGCACGCTTTTCGAGCTCCGCTGCATAGCCGTCGTCCCCTATAGCCCTCGCAAACGGCACAAACATCTTGACAGTCATCACATAGAACATCGAAAGCCATACGCTTTCTCCCATTCCGTCCTCGCCGACACGGTTGTAGCCGTCGTTCCAGTCGCCGCTTCCTATCTTGATGAGAGAATGGGGACCCGTGCGGTAGCACCTGTCGAACGACTTTTTGCAGTGCTCGTAAACGCTTGCGGACATCCCGCTCTGCGTGACGCTCATATATTTTTCGCGGTCATTCCCAAGCTCCTCGCCCGCGATATACGGCACTGCCTCGTCCCATATATCAACGTCTCCGGTCACGCGGGCATACTCCGCCGCGGCATACGGCAGCCACAGCATATCGTCCGAGCAGCGCGTCCGTATGCCTTTTTTGCCTTTTCCCGTCTCGTGCCACCAGTGCAGGACGTCGCCCGCGGCAAACTGCGAGCCGCAGCAGCGCAGTATCAGCCTTTTCGCTTCCGTCGGCATGAAATACACTGCCGCCGTGCAGTCCTGAAGCTGATCGCGGAAGCCGTAAGCTCCGCCGTTCTGATAAAACCCGCTCCTTGCCCGCATACGGCAGCCGAGTATCTGCCACGGCAGCCACACATTGTACAGCCTGTCGAGGGTGTCATTGCCGCTTTTTATCGTCGGGTGAATCTCATATTCCGGTATAAAGTCCTCCGGCGCAGCCGAACCGAGGATATCCGGCATCTCGTCCGCGCCGTGCTCGCCGTAGCAAAGCGAGAATTTAAGCTCTGCGGTTTCGTGCGCGGGTATGCTCACCTTTGCGGTCACGGCGGCGCAGCTCCCGGCGAAGCCACGCACCTCGCCGTTCACCTCTCCCGCGAGGAACTGCTCACGATCGGCTGTCAGCGCGCAGTCGGAGCCGTCCGGTGTCTCGCAGGCTATCACCGCTTCACCGTCAAATTCGGGGTTTGAGCCGTTGCGGATATAGATACGGTTCCTGCTGCGCCTGTAAGAGAGCATCGCGCCGTTGTTCGTCGTGCTCCTGTCCCACGAAAGAACGGGCTCGGTATAATACGAGACCGCGCACTGCTTTTCAAGGTCACCGGTGTTGGTGATACGCACCGTCAGGCGCTTACCCATGCCCTTCTGTATCACGCCGACTTCCGTGCGGAATTCGAGCTTTCCGATACGGGAAAGATACTCCGCCTTGCACGGGGAGAAAACGGCAGTACTGCCGGATATGATGTCGTAGTATCTGCCGAGCCCTTTTACGAGCAGCATTTCGCCCTCGTTATCCCGGAGTGCGTCGTTATACCACGGCGTGAGCTTGTTTTCGCGGCTGTTCATCGCGTAGGTGAAGCCGAGAGAGTTTTGAGTGACAACGCAGCCGAACTCCGGCGAAGCGATGATATTGCAGAACGGGTGACCTTTGGTCTTAATTACATACGAATTATCCCGGAAGCCTTCGGAAACGCCGGTATCAAGCGGCTCGGCGGGTATTATATCCGCGAGCTTCGCGGGCGGACGGCGCTCCTCGGTCTTTCCGAAAATGCACACCGCAGACTTGGTGATATATGCGAGCTCGTCGGACGTCAGCTCCGAATAAAGCACGGGATAGACGCACTTTGTCCCGGCTGTCCGCAGGAACAGCGCCTCCGACTTGTCGGACACGGTCTCACACAGCATTATGACATCTACCGGCATACCGCAGCCGAACATTCCCTCCGCCATTATCGCGGCGGCTTCTCCGTCCCTGCCCGCGCCGAGATGATAGACCGCTATGGGTCTGTCGCCGCTTATGCCGAGCTTCCAGAGCGTGTCTCTGCCGAGAGACGACTTCGCGGTGAGTATTTCCTCGGAAAACACATTTTTGCATATCGCCGCGGGCAGCATACGCCTTGCGAGCCTTCCGGCAAGCGTGGATTTGGGCAGGGGCGATACCGCTTCGGCGTACCGTCCGCCGGTGTCGGTGACACGCTCCGCGCGCCGTACCGCCGCGGCAAGCTCCGTCACCTCATCGCGGGAATCTCCGCAGCAGACAAAGAACCCGTTACTGTACGTTTCGCCTGCCGGGATATCCGCAGACAGTCGGACGAAAATGCACGGCGAAGGCACAGAACCGTTATCGGAGCCTTTCAGCGCGAAGCCCTTCGAAAAATCCAGCGGATTTCCGTGCGTAAGCACATTTTCGCGCGAGAGGGAGTATATCATGTCCCCCGGCTCACGGAATCCCGCCGCAAGCCATGTTTCCCTGCCGCTGTCACGGTCACGCCGTCTCGCAAGGAACAGCGAGCTTTCGCGGTCATATTCCGGGCGCAGGAAAAGATCGGCGAAGGCGGGGTGCGCTATGATATCGGCTTCCTTCGCGAGCGCCGGGCGCATATAGATATAAAGCTCCGCTGTCCTGTCGTGGGAAAGCGTGTTTTCCACCGTTATCTCCCGTATCAGCGCAGCTTTTTCGCCGAAGGGATATACCTTCATTCCACATGACAGACCGGCGCACTGCGCGTAGTATTCCGACGAATTTTCACTGAAAACGACGCTTCGCTTTACGGGAACGCCCTTGTCGAACTGCGTCATATAAAACGGGATATCGAGGTCACCCTCCTTTACCCCGACGAACATTCCGTCCGGGCGGCGCAGATAGTCGCGTATCGGGTACATGACCGCCCTGCCGTCATACCTGTCCGCGCACAGACCTGTATCGGACATGAACAGCGCAATGCGGCGGTTCGCTATAACATTGAACCTCGGGCGCAGCACCGAGAACTCGGTATAATATTCGCTCCTGTTGTCTGCGGCGGTGCGGTCACGGAGCTTTTCGATATCCACAACTACCTCGCCAGCCATTACCCTTTCTTCGAGAAGCTCGTCCGCTCTCTGCATCGTTTCGTCTGACATGAAAAGTTTTCTTAACCTCCCCGCGCAAAGCGTGTTTGTTATCCCGCAGATACTCATTCCGACATGATGAGCCATGTGGCTGCGCACAACGGCGGCTGCCGCGCCCGTTCTCGCCCCGGTAAGATCGACAGCCTCATACAGCCCGTACTTGGCGTGCGAGAAAGCCTTGTCCGCAAGCCGTGACAGGTTTTTCATACAGGCGGAAAAGCTGTATGAAAGCGCGAGGAACGTCGAATACGGGCTGATGACATACTCCCTGTCCATGCCGCCGCAGAGCGCAAGCTTCTGAACGCCGTGCGCCTTGTACTGATAATTCAGGTCACGATCGAAGGCGTAATACCCGCTCTCCGAGACCCCGAACGGCATCCGCATCTCGCGCCCGCGCTGCTTCTGGCAATGCACCGCGTAGCCGAGCGCCTCGTAGCAAAGGCTGCCGCGCTTGGATTCAAGCAGCAGCTCCGGCATGAAATATTCAAACATCGTTCCGGACCACGCTATCGGACCGGCATAATACCCGCTCCTGCTCATAACGCGGGAAAGTGCGCGCCAGTGCGACTTGTCGGCCTTGCCGCGGGCGATCGCGAAAAAGCTGAGCATACGCGCCTCGGACATAAGCATATCGTAGCAGTTCGGCGCTTTTCTGCCGGTGTCGGAGTTTATGCCGACGGAGAACAGCTTCCTCGCCTTGTTGTAGAACACCTCGATATCCGCGTCCGCGATAAGCCGCTCTATCCTGCGGACAAGCGGGCTGCCCGGCATATCCTCGGCGAGCCTGCGCTTCACGGCGACAAGACAGCAGAGAAAATTCCCGCTGTCAACGGAGGACACGAACGGGGCAATGACGGTGAGCTCGTCGGTGGAGTACCAGTTGTACAGGCTGCCCTTGTATTTCGGCAGCCGCTCCACGGTGCTTATCGTCCTGCTTACAAGGGTCTCCAGCCGCGCGGAGTCGATAAATCCCAGCTCATTTGCACAGACGCAGGACAGCAGATACATACCGATATTGGTGGGCGACGTGCGGTGCGAGACACGGTAAACGGGGGAATACTGCACATTGTCCGGCGGGAGGTAATTGTCCTCGGCGGTGACGTGATCGGTGTAAAACCGCCATTCCCGCAGAGCTTCCCCGGTCAGCAGCTCCCGCTCGCTCTCCTTTATCGGCTTGGGCTCTGTGCGGGAAACACGGTCACATACCACGGCGACGGGCAGACAGCAGGCAATAAGCAGTCCGATCACCGCGGAGAAGATGTTGCCGAAATAAACGCTCACCGCGAAAAGCAGCACACCGAGCGCAGACGACGGTATCATACCGAGCCAGCCGAAGGTGTCGGTCTTGTCGAAAGCGGAAGCGGTCTGCCATTCGAGCAGCCGCCTGCCCGTCATCATACGCCACACTGTCCGGAAAAACGCGTCCAGCCCGAGCAGGGAATTTCTGCCCATGAAGATGATCTCCGCGAAAATACGGGTGACGAGCTGACGGGACAGCGAGGTTATCGGCGCGTAAAACTCGCGGGTGTTGGAAAAGCCCATACCGCGTATAGCGGCGGGGATGAGCCCGAGAATGAACGGAAGCGTCAGCGAAAGTACGGAGATCACCGCCGGAAGCGCGGAGCCTATGCCCTGCACGCCAACCGTGAAAAATATCGTAAGGAGGGCATTGAGCGGAGTGAGCGCGCGGCGGACGTTGTCGCTCAGCTTGTATTTGGTGAGCAGGGACAGGTCTTTGCGGAAGATGAGCGGAAGGTTCTGAATATCGCCGCGTATCCAGCGGTGACTGCGCCGGAAATAGCCCTTCGTGGTGGGCGGCATACCGTCGCTGAACTCGACATCTCCGCAGTAGGCGGTGCCGAGTATTCCGCCCTCGATTATGTCGTGGGAAAGTATGCGCTCCGCCGGCAGCTTGCCCGCACATTCCCGGTAATAACGCCCGGTGCGGATAAGCCCCTTGCCGGTGAACATACCTTCGCCGAAGCAGTCGAAATACAGCTCCGAGGAAAGGCTGTCATAAACGCTGGCACCGGAGCAGCCGCCCGTGCCGAAGAGACGGGTAAGCCCGGTGCGCAGTGAGGAGGAAAGCGAGGTGGTTATGCGCGGGGCAAACACGCCGTAAGCGCTGTTGCAGGGGTGTATCGCCGCCGCGACAAGCGAGTTTATGCTGTCCATGAGCGGCATGGTGTCATAGTCGAGAGCGCAGACGAACGGAACACCGATATAGCCGGAAATGTCGCCGTAAACCGCGCCGAAATCATGCTCGCCGCCGCAGATATACGCGATAAGATCCTCGACTGCGCCGCGCTTGCGCTCGCGCCCCTGATACATACGCTGTGTACGGCTGTAGGCGCGCCTGCGGAATATGACCGCCGTTCTGCCGTCGGAAGCCTCATACGCGGACTTCGCGGCAGCCAGCAGGGAACTGTCATCGGGCGACTCCTTTTCCTTCGAGGGCTTCAGATCGCACAGCAGACAGTACCTTATGTTCGGGGAGGGGTTTTTAAAGCGGGCGCGACGGAGCTTCTCCAGCCCGTCGGTGATATCCTTTTCGGACGACACGAGCACGGAAAGCGCGCAGACTACCTCGTAATTCTCCGCCTCGGAGAGCTTAGCGGCGGGGATATCGCACGCCTTCGCGTTATGAAGCAGCAGCGCGTCGATAACGGTCTTGGCGACTGCCGCGGCGGGGGCGAAAACGGCTATACCCGCGAACCAGCCCGCCAGTATCACGGTAAGGGCGCATATCCCGAGAGACAGCGCGAGCTGCACGGCAGTGTAATAATAGGTATTTGTGTACGGGAAAAGTCGGCGAACATCGGCTCGGATCACCTCGCCGAGACCGGTGCCGGAGTGCTTGGCGGTGATGAGGTATTCCGCGGCGAGACGGCGCTCGTCGATATCCGCCGCCTGTGCGCAGCGGGTGGTGTCCGCGCGGAGCATCGCCTTCGTCTTTTCGTCGCTCATCTCGTATTCCGCGTCCCCGGCGTAGCGTATGCACATCGGGTTCAGGCGCTCGTTTATGCTCTGTGCGTCAACATCGGCTGCGGAATAGATGATATCACGCTTTTCGCCGTCGGAAGCGGCTTTGAGGATCGCAGAGAAGCGCACCTGCCACATAAGCGTCATCATATCCGCGTTGTCGAGCACGTCCGAGTAGGGCAGCAGCGCTCTGTAAACGCTCTCGGTGGTGAGCTCGTCCGTGTCGGCAAGGGCGCAGGTTATGAGCGGAAGGCTTCCCGCGCTGTGAACACGATGTCCGGGGATCTCGCCTATAAGCGCTCCTATCTCGGCGCAAAGCCTGTGTCCGCCCTGCGCTTTAAGGCTCTTTTTCAGCTTTCTCAGCCGCTTTCTGTAAATATCGAGCTTAACATATTTCATAGCTCATTTCTCCTTCCGATATAACTGCTTTCAGCCGGTTGTAAAACTCTGAAACAGCGTTTTAGATATAAAAGTTTTATTTTTGTATCTCTACCCGCCGGAGGCGGGGAGAGATACGCTTCGACTTTTACGATCATCTGATATAACCGTTTTATGCTTTGTTCTATGGTATCCGTCGGTCTTTGATATGGTTATTATTGACATAAATGCTATAATTTATTGCCAAAAATGTAAAAATTGTAATTCGCTATTGATTTTTTCGGCATAATGATGTATAATATAGAAGATATTATCAGTAATTATTATGGCTGGACGGTAAAATTATACAAAAATATGGTTTTTTCGCAGCCTTCGAATCGGGAGATATGTTCAGATGAAACTTAAAGGTAAGTATTCCGAAAGTGCAGTTTTATACGCGGTCCTGCTCTCCGTAGCAGCCGTTTTATCGGTAGTGGTGTTCGTAGTCGTTCTCAACCTTACGGGCGGCTCGCTGCCGGGTATAGGCACAAAGCCTGCAGAAACAACGACGACGGCAGCCGAAACACAGCCGCCGGAGGAAAAGGGCTATGAACCGGACCGTGAGCTCGCGGACGAAATGAAAGATGCCGTAATAAGCCTCATTTCCGACAACTACACCGTGCTCAGACTCTATTATATAAGAGGTCTCAGCCATAAGGACGAGCCCTACGGCAACGCGCCCGAGGACGGATACTACACCGTTGACAGCGATAAGTACACCAACCTCAGCCAGATCGAGGATATCGTTGACCGCACCTTCACAAAGGAATTCGCGGAAGAAATAAAGACAGACCCGCTCGGCTACGGCGCTATCTACAAGACACGCGACAACGGCGAGCTCGGCATAATCGCAAACTATACTCCCATGGAGTATGACCGCTCGTGGGAGAACCCGAAGTTCGAGATAGACCCCGTGAGCGATACAGAGTGCGGCATCAGCTTAAAGCTGCACGAAAAGGCGGACAACTCCGAAGTCAAGGTCAAGGCAAATATGATAAAGACCGATGACGGCTGGAGACTGACCTCCATAATTTTCTGATTATTTGAAATGATGTGTTCTAATGGCAAAAAACAAGAAGGATAAGCCGATCGCCGTTTACGCGGTAGCAAGTCAGATCGGATTTATCGTCGTGGTACCCCTGCTGGTGTTCGTAATCGGCGGGACGTGGCTGGTGGATTATATGGGCTGGCCGGACTGGGTAAACATCATCTTCGTCGCGATAGGGATACTGTCCATGAGCATCGGAGCTATGAATTACCTTAAAAAGCTGATAGCTATGTACGACAACAGCGAATCGGGGACGGGAGCCTCCGAGATAAAGCACGACAAACGGGATCACGACTATTACGACAGCTACAGCAGGAAGAAAAAGCCTTGAAAATACGAATAAACCGGTACACTGCCGAAGAGCTGAAGGAAATGCTCCCGTTTCTTGCCGCCGCGAACGGTGCCGCAGCAGCGGTATGTGCTGTACTCGGGATAATTTTCGGCTTTGACTGGAGAATGTTCAGCGGTCTTGCGGCAGGTGACCTGCTGATGCTGGCAAATTTTGTGATAATAGGCTGTACCGTCGAAAAAGCGGTGCAGTGCCGCGATTTCCGCAGAGCGAGATCTATCTGCGGGATATCCTACGGCTTAAGATATATCGGCTTGTTCGCCTCTCTCGCCGCTCTGACCTCGATCGGAGCCATACTGCCGATACCGGCGGTGATACCGCTGTTTTTCCCAAAGATCTATTACACTTTTTTCTATGTGCGCAAGCACGGGAAGGATGATGAGATATGATAGATACTACGGCTCTGCTTATGGCGGAGGAAAAGACGTTCACCGTTGACGGACCTTTAAAGTCAATAGTTTTTGAGCTTTTCGGAAAGGAATGGGTCATTGCCGAGACTGTGGTGACGCAGTGGATAGTCATGATCGTGCTCGCGGTGCTGTTCTTTGTACTCGGACGCAACTTAAAGCTAAAGCCCGAAAGCAAGAGACAGGTGATCGCCGAGTGGATAGTCAGCTTCTTCACCGGATACGTTGAGGACTCAATGGGCGCAAAGTACAGAAGGCGCTTCGCCCCGTACATAGGCTCGCTTTTCTGCTTTATCATTCTGTCCTGCCTTATGGGTCTGTTCGGTCTCAAAAACCCGACTTCCGATGTTTCCGTGACCGCTTCGTGGGCTATAATCACATTCTTCCTTGTGCTGTACACGAAGATCAAGACGGGCGGAGCAAAGGGTTATCTGCGCAGCTTCATCGAGCCGATGCCGTTCATGCTGCCGTTCAATATAATCGGCGATTTCGCGAACCCGGTAGCACAGGCGCTGCGTCTTTTCGGCAACAATGTCTCCGGTATGGTAATCGGCGGACTCATTTACTTCGCGCTCGGCAGCTTCGCGATACTCGTTCCGGCAGTGCTGTCGCTGTATTTTGACCTTTTCTCGGCAGTAATACAGTCGTACATCTTCGTAACGCTGACTATGTCCTATGTGGCAATGGCGGATATGAGCGAGGAATAACGGCAAACAAAGACAAAACAGTTTATTTTGGGGAGCAATACCCCTTTAATAAAGAAAATATCCTGCTTCGGCAGGCTGAAAGGACAGGTATATTTATGGACAATTTAGGATTTGTATTGGGTGCATCGGCTATCGGCGCAGGTCTTGCAATGATCGCGGGTCTCGGCCCGGGTATAGGTGAAGGTATATGCGGCGGTAAGGCAGTTGAAGCGATCGGCAGACAGCCCGAAGCTTCCGGCGCTATCACAAGACAGATGATAATAGGCGACGCGCTCGCCGAGACAACCGGTCTTTACTCCCTCATCGTGGCACTTCTCCTTATGTACGCAAACCCCTTCATAGGACAGCTTAAGTAAGCGCGTACCTACCGAAAATAACGGAAGGAGCAGTGAAAATGGATGTTACGCTGGCAGCCGGAGAGACTCTCCAGCTGGTAAATATCAACCCCGATACTATCATTTTCACGCTTATAAATACCCTCATCATATTTCTGCTGTATTTCTTTTTCCTGCATAAGCCGGTAATGAAGATACTCGAAGAGAGGAAAGAGAAGATAGCAAATGAGATGAAGGCTGCCGAGGACGCGCAGGCGGAAGCCGAAGCTACCAAGGCGGAATACGCCGCAAAGCTCAAGGAGTCAAAGGAAGAAGCGGCTCAGATCGTCTCCGCGGCGGTAAAGCGCGCAGGAGAGCGTGAAAATCAGATATTGGCGGAAGCTCAGCAGGAAGCCGCTGCTTTGAAGAAGAAAGCGGAAGAAAGCATAGAGCTTGAAAAGAAGAAAGCTATAAACGAGATCAAGGATCAGATCTCCGATATCGTAATAATGGCGAGTGAAAAGGTCTGCGAAAAGGAAATATCCAAGGCAGACAACGAAGCTCTCATCGACAGATTTATCGCAGAGGTAGGAAAGGAATAAGAACATGGCAGGTTTAGTCGAAAAAACCTACGGCGATGCTCTCTTTGA
>JAFPUE010000101.1 GCA_017395555.1 Ruminiclostridium sp.
CAGTGATATTCGTCCTGCGGACGAGTGAAGGAACGAATATAATATCACTTTTCGCGCAAGCGAAAAATATCACGTTTGCCGCAAGGCAAACATATCACATCGAGCAAAGCTCGATATTTCACTTTTGTGATTTCATTCGTTTAAGGATGGGTATTCCATAATGAACCGAAATCAGACGAAAAACACAGTTTTTACCTATTTTATCCGTTTTGCATATTCGTTCGGTAAGCACAGAAAAAAGCACGCGAAAGCGTGCTTTTTTCAATGATGTTTGCCCTGTCGGGCAAATGATGTGTGTCTGCGACACATGATGTTGCCTTCGGCAATGATGTGTGCCTTCGGCACATGAAGGGCAAACATCGCATCATTGTGAGCGATAGCGAACAACATCATTTCTGAGCGCAGCGAAGAAACATCATTATACTGCTTTTTTGTAATGTGTCAATGGAGCATCGCGGATTATGAGTTAATGTCGATAAGGACAAAATTGTATGTATCCGGCAGGGGAAGGAATTCTCCTGCCGTTTTGCCTGTTGATCAGGCGGTTTGTTTGCGCTCTTTACGCATAGCTTCCAGTTCTTCCGCAGTGGGAACGTTGACGATGCCGACGTAAGAATAGTAGATCTCGATCTCCTGCGTTTTCTTTCCGTCCGGTCCCTTGACGCGCTCGTGAACGGCGATCTTATCGATGAAGTTGTTGAGGATGTCCGTTGTGAGTTCGTCGATGCGCGTGTACCGCTTGGTCAGAGCGACCATCTTGGCGACGTTGTCCACCTTGATCTCGGCGCTCTCGACCTCCGCCGTCAAGCGTTCTATCTCTTCCTGCAAGCGTACCCGTTCATCCTCGTAGCCGTCGCTGAGATTGCGGAAGTCGCTTTCCTTGAGAATACCGTGAGCGTAAGACTCAAAGTTTTTCTTCAAAAGGAACCCGATCTCTTCCATCCGCTTTTCGTCGTCCGCGATCTTCTGCTTTTTGAGGAAAAGATCGTGCTTCTGATCAGCGACGCTCAACTCCATCTGTTCAAGGACAAAAACTCGCTCGAACTGTCTGAGGTAGGAAAGAAACGCTTGAAGCTGTTTCAGAACCAGCCTGTAAAGAACGTCCTCACGGATATAGTGCTGCGTGCAGGTCTTTTCCCGACTGGTGCTTTTGTACCTGGAGCAGCGGAAGAATCTGCTGCCGCCGTTCTCCCCGTAGTACATCTTCGCACCGCAGTCGGCACATACGACCAGCCCCGAAAAGATGCTTTGCAGCCCCTTTTTCGGCTTCCGGCGCTTGCCATGCCGGATCATCTGCACCTTTTCCCACGTTTCCTTGCTGATGATCGGATCGTGCGCGTCCTCGATATACGCCCGCATATCCTTTGTAGTCGGTATCCTTTTCTTGGATCGAAAGCTCACGCGCGTGGACTTGAATACCTCCGTTACGCCGATATACGCGATATTGTCGAGAATCGCCGTTACCATCGTCGAGCCCCAGTTGTACGGGTTCTTCGATACGCACGCCACGCCCACCTTCTTTGACTTCTTGTAGGCGGACGGCGTCAGTACCTTTTCCTCCCACAGTGTGTCCGCTATGGCGGACGGTCCCTGTCCCTGCATACAAAGCTCGAAGATCCGTCTGACCGTCGCTGCGGCTTTCTCGTCGATCAGCCAACGCTTCTTGTCGTCGGGGTTGCGCATATAACCGAACGGCGGCGCTCCGAGATGCTCTCCGGCAAGACCTTTCGCCTTCTTGACTGCCTTTACCTTCTTGCTCGTGGTCTTCGGATACCATTCGTTGAACAGGTTGGTAAAGGAGGCGAATTCATTGCTGTCCTCGCTCTTTGTATCGACGTTATCCATCACGGCGATGAAACGGACGCCCTTCTCGACCCACTCGATCTCGTAATATAGCTCGGCGTAGATATGCTCTCTGCCGAGACGGGAAAGATCTTTTACGATCACGGTTTTGACAAGCCCCTTGTCGATATCCGCGCTCATGCGCTTGAAATCCGGTCTGTCGTAGTCCGTACCCGTCCAACCGTCGTCAACGTAGAACTGCGGGTTCGGGAATTTGTGCTCCTCTGCGTATTTGAGCAGATATTCTTTTTGATTGATAATGCTGTTGCTTTCGCCCTCGTTCTTGTCGTCCTGTGACAGACGGCAGTAAAGGGCGGTGATGATTTTTTGCTGTCTTGACATCAATTCTCCTTTCCGACAGCAAACACGGTATTTTGGAGTGATTCCATTATATCATATTTGCCGTCATACTTCAACGCTTTAAAGCGATTATTCACAATCTTCTGCATCAATTTTTTCATTTCCCGATACTCCGTACCCCAAAAGCCTGTGAAGCGTACACAAAAGATCCCGTCCGCTTTGGCGAAACCGCGCTTTGACCGTGTATTCCGTATTGCCGATCTGTTCGATAAACTCCATTTCCTTCGGAAACTTCACGAAATCGGTCAGCGGTATCTCTCCCGGCGGAAGCCCCGGAATGTCGTATTCCCGTGCCTCTGGCATAGGATAATCCGCTGCACGCCGATCCACCTCGGCTTCCAGTTCTTCCGGCGTCATTTGGCTTACATCCTTCATCTTGCATCCCATCCTCTCTTCTTTTGTTTCTTCTGATCGTCAAGCTGTTTTGCCTGTAAGATCATTTGGTCGATCTGCTCGCTTCCGAAAATCTTTCGCAATAGTGCGTGATCCTTGTTCTGCTTCCGCAGCTCGCTGTTTACGTGTCTGAGGTCTTTGTTTTCTTCTTTCAGCCGGTCGACTTCATAGCGGAGGTTTTCCCCCTCGCGCCACAGTCTGCCGTTGTTATCGAGAACGCGGCTGTATTCGTTGCGCACCTGAAAGAATTTCACGAGCACCGTTTTCACAAGCTCCTTCAACGCCTTTATGATCGGCTCGACGAATTTCGTTTTGTACGTTTTCGCCGTCATAAGCGCCGGGGGATCTGGCAGATTGTATTCCGGTGAGGACGCGAGTTCCTTTTCGATATCGTCAAGCTTGCGTTCGCCGCTTTCCAATCCGCTGATTCGCAGATTGAGAGATTTCACGGTGCGTTCGGAATCGTCGATCTCCTTTTTCAGCCCGTCGGCTTTCTCGGTGAGCTCTGCGACCTCCTGCGCCCGCATTTTCTTTTCGTACTCATAGACCGAGAGGTGCTTTTCGTGTGTACCTTTATG
>JAFPUE010000102.1 GCA_017395555.1 Ruminiclostridium sp.
ATAAAACAAATAGACGACATCGTGTGGGGAGTGCCGCTTATCGCGCTTATTATCATCTGCGGTATCACCCTTACCGTGAAGCTGCGATTCATACAGATACGCAAGATCGGCAAGGGCTTCAAATATATGCTTCACGACGACGACACAGCGAGCGGCGATGTGTCGAGCTTCGCCGCGCTTTGCACCTCGCTTGCCGCAACCGTCGGCACCGGCAACATCGTGGGCGTTGCGACAGCGATAGCAACGGGCGGCGCGGGAGCCCTGTTCTGGATGGAGATCGCCGCGCTGTTAGGTATGGCGACAAAATATACGGAGGGACTGCTCGCGATAAAATACCGCACCAAGGACAGCAAAGGCAACATCCTCGGCGGTCCGTTCTTCTACATAGAAAACGGTATGGGTCAGAAGTGGAAATGGCTGGGTAAGATATTCGCGGTTTTCGGTGTGCTCGTCGGGCTGTTCGGAATAGGCACATTCACGCAGATAAACGGCATAACATCCGCGGTAAAAAACTTCTTTGACCCGGATATGGAACACACCGTCAGCCTCTTCGGCAACGAATACAGCATTTCGGTAATTATCGCAGGTCTCGTAACGACAGTGCTTGCGGCTCTTGTGCTTATCGGCGGTCTCAAAAGCATTGCCGGAGTTGCGCAGGTCATAGTCCCTGCAATGATAATCACTTATGTCGGCTGCTGTCTGTTCATTCTCGTGACGCACATCACCGAAATCCCCGCGGCTTTTGCCGAGATTTTTGAAAGCGCGTTCGGGCTGCGTCCGATAGCGGGAGGAGCCGTCGGCATCTCGGTTGTGCTGCTGTCCGCTCAGAAAGGTATTGCACGCGGTATCTTCTCAAACGAGGCGGGACTCGGCTCCGCGCCTATTGCCGCCTCTGCCGCAAAAACAAACGAACCCGTGAGACAGGGTCTTGTCTCGATGATGGGAACCTTCATCGACACGATAATCGTCTGCACAATGACAGGTCTCGTCATCATTATCGGTCAGAGCCACATGGCAGGTCTGCAGGGCGTTGACGTGACCACACACGCGTTCACGAGCGGGCTTCCCTTCCCGCCTAAGGTCACCGCGTTCATCATCATGGCTTGCCTGACGATATTTGCCTTTACGACGATACTCGGCTGGAACTACTACGCCGAGCGGTGTCTTTCCTACCTCATAAAGCCTCGCAAGTACACGACAGTCGTATTCCGCTGGATATACATACTCGCGGTGTTCATCGGTCCGTACCTTACCGTCGAAGCCGTGTGGAACATCGCCGACATTTTAAACGGACTTATGGCGCTGCCGAATCTTACGGCTCTGTTTGCGCTGTCCGGAGTTGTAAAGAAAGAAACCGAAGATTATCTGAAACGAACGGGAGATTAAGCTATGACAGTCAGCTTTACGGGACACAGAAACGCCGATCCGGCAGTACGGACGGCTTTGTACAACACCATAAAACGCCTTGCGGAAGCGGGAGCCGACACATTCTGCGCGGGCGGTGCGGCGGGATTCGACACGCTTGCGGCGCAGGAGGTCATACGCGTTAAGTCCGAGATGCCGGGGATAAAGCTGCGGCTGGTGCTTCCATGTCCGCCTGGTGAGCAGACGAAGAAATTTTCCCGGGAAATGAAAGAGGCTTATGTTCTTGTCCTGCGCGGTGCGGACGAGCAGGAGTGTGTTTCGCCGCACTACACGCCGGGCTGTATGAAGGCGCGCAACCAGCGGCTCATTGACCTTGCGGACATCTGTATCTGCTATTATGACAGCGAGAACAATTCCGCTTCCGGCACGGGACAGACCGTGAGAATGGCGAAAAAGAAAGGCATCCAGATCATAAACCTGTTTTAATTATGAATTAAGAATGTTGGAGTTCGCTTCGCGTACAAATCTGAATCGTAACGAAATTTCTTGCCTATATATAGAAGCAAAAGAGCGAGCCTCCCAACGGTGGGAGGCTCGTTCCTGTATAGTGTAATCTTTGGATTTGAAAGAAAGCATTAATGAATGACATCTCGGTTAGCTTGTTTTTTTATCTTATCTTTCTATTCTAACCGGAGTCTTTGCCAACCCCCGCGGCGAACGCGCCGCACCGATTCCGTAGCGACATTCTTCTAATGACAGCCGCAGCGGCGAACGCGCCGTACCGATTCCGTAGCGACATTCTTCTAATGACAGCCGCAGCGGCGAACGCGCCGCACCGATTCCGTAGCGACATTCTTCTAATGACAGCCGCAGCGGCGAACGCGCCGCACCGATTCCGTAGCGACACTCTTCTAATTACAGCCGCAGCGGCGAACGCGCCGCACCGATTCCGTAGCGACATTCTTCTAATTACAGCCGCAGCACCTCGGTTAGCTATTCTCTGCTTTATCCGAGTGTAGCACTTCGATTAGCTATTCTCTGCTATTTCAGCTACGGAGTCTTTGCCAACCCCACTGCATTTCGATGAGAGTTGCCCATAGCAGAACGCTCTGAAATACTGCATTAGGTTTATCGGAAGTTTCTTTAATGCGCGCATCGTGCGCGCTTTTGGAAACTTCCTTACGGCACGATGCGCGCAAAAAAGCAGCCGAAGCAGAGCCCCCTCTCGAAACTCTTGAAGCTCTTGAAGTTCTCAAAAAGTCTCTGAAAATCTCATTTTTCTCTATTTATCTCTCTTTTGTTCTCTGAAAAACTCTCTTTTGTTCTCTCTGAAAAGCTCCGATCACTTGGCGGGGGTGAAGCGAACCCACTCGTACTCTGCGGTGAGGGGAACGTTCTTGTCGTTGAAGGCGTTGAGCCAGCCGTCAACGTCGATGCCGCACCATGCGTTCATCATGATCTTGCTCTCGGTCTGCGGGAGCTTGGAAGGATCCTTCTCTACCTTGTGAACCTCTACGCCGTCAACATACCATGTGATGCTGTTTTCAAGCCACTCGAAGCCGTAGGTGTGGAAGTCCTCGGAAGCGTCGAAGCCGAGATCATGCATATACTCGTGACCGCCCTTGCTGTCAACGAAATAGTTGAACTGCACCTTCGTCGTGTCCTTGCCAAGTATCTCAACGTCGATCTCGTCCCACGGGTTGTTGTCGGACGGACCCGTGTAGGTGAAGAACGATGATACAACGCCGTCATTCTTTATCGCCTTCATGCTTACCTCGTACAGTCCGTAGCCGTAGAAGTCCTTGCTTCTGAACTCGCCGCCGGAGTACGGGATTCCGCCCTTGGGCTTCTTGTCATTGTCGATGACGAGCTGCATTTTGCCGTCCTCAAATGTTACGTTGTCGCCGCGCCATGTCACATAGAACATACTGCCGTTGCACCAGCCGTCCGATGCTTCAAAGAATGAAGGCATTCCCTCGGAAAGATCGGCGTACATAGAGCCGTCGGATTCGCGAGCCGACTGCGGTGCCGCTGTCTCGGCAGCTGCCTCGGTCACCGCTTCGGTGATCGCTTCGGTTATCGCCTGCGTCTGCGCAGCCGTAGTTGTCGCGGGCTGTGTTGCGCACGAGCCGAGCATCAGTGCGGATACGATCACGGATAAGATTGCAGATTTTTTCATGGTTTTGCTCCTCCTGAAAATTATATTGTTCTGTTTTCCGGTTACACTTTGGTTTCTTTTCTTGTTGTCACCATTATAGCATTTATTCGGTTTGCTCAATACCATATTTTTAATCTTTATATCGGATTATTGCCCTTTTTGTGAACAATATTTCGATATCAAATGCAATATTCTGATATATTATATGCGGCGTTAATGTTACAATAATGATGTAATATCCCGCTGTATATGCGGGACGGGAGCAAACGACTATAATGAAACGCAGAAAGGGTATATTATTATGAAAGAGTTTAAAGGTTACAAAAAAGGTATAGACCTCGGCGGCTGGCTGTCACAGTGCGATTACAGCAAAGACCGCCTCGAAAACTTCATCAAGCCCGAGGATATCGAAATAATAGCATCGTGGGGCGCAGATCACGTCCGCCTGCCTATCGACTTCAACATTCTTGAGGACGGCAACGGCGGTTACAGCGATACCGGCTTCGGATATGTAAAGAACGCAGTCGATGTCTGCAAGAAGAACGGACTCAATATTATAATAGACCTCCACAAGACAGCTGGCTTCTCCTTCGACAAGGGTGAGCAGGAAAGCGGATTCTTCGACAGCGCCGAGCTGCAGGAGCGCTTCTGCAAGCTGTGGGAGGAGATCGCGCGCAGATTCTCCTATGACCCCGAGCATATCGCGTTCGAGCTTCTCAACGAGGTAACGGATAAGGAATTCAGCCCCGTGTGGAACCGCATTGTTAAACAGTGCATCGGCAGAATAAGAAAGATCGCGCCGGTAACTCCCATACTCGTAGGAAGCTACTGGAACAACAGCGTATCCGCAGTTGCCGATCTCGACGCGCCGTATGACGATAACATCGTGTACAACTTCCACTGCTACGATCCTATCGAGTTCACACATCAGCACGCGTATTGGGTTGATCCGGCACAGTTCGACGTAAGCCACGATATGAAGTACGAGGAAAGCAAGGCAACTCCCGAATACTTCGAGGAGCTTTTCAAGCCCGCTATCGAAAAGGCAAAGGCAAACAACACAGTTCTCTACTGCGGCGAGTACGGCGTTATCGACAAGACCGCGCCCGAGGATACTCTGAAATGGTACAAGGCGATCAACTCCGTGTTTGAGAAGCATAACATCGGACGCTGCGCATGGTGCTACAAGGAAATGGACTTCGGTCTGAGTGACGCGAGACTTGACGGCGTAAGAGAAGAGCTTCTCAAATATATTTAATGATTACTACTAATTTCATTCATTTTTTATCCTTCCGGAACAGCCTGCTGTGAGATCACGGCGGTGCCGAAGCCGGCGCGGGCGACTGCAGTATTTCAGAGATACATCAGCGGGTAGCTCTCCGAGAAATGAATGGGGGTTGGCAAAGACTCCGTTGCGAAAATAGCAGAGTCAAGCTAACCGAGGTGCTGCACCCGCCCGTAGAAGAATGTAGCTACGGATTCGGGGCGGCGCGTTCGCCGCTGGGGGTTGGCGATATTTCATTGCTGAAAATCAAGTCTCTGCTCGGCGCAATAAGCCCTCTATTACATACAACGGCACCGCGCCCGCCGCGTAGCAAAGCAGATCGCCGACTGCAAAGCTCGTGCCGATGATCGTCCGCAGGAACGGGTTTGTGACACCGAGGATATCCGCTATCCCGATCAGCTGCAAAAACTCCACCGCGAACGCAAAAATCAGCACCGCCGACGGCAGAATAACTCCGAACCGGGGACGGCACGGAGTTATAACGCGTATCACCGCATACACGAGCGGGACGACGAGCACATCGCCGAGATATGCGCGCACCCAGCCGTCCGCGAACTGCCCGATAAGTATTTCGATACCGAGCAGGAGCACCGCGGCGACGGCTGCACCGATACGCACACGCTTACACACTTTGCTTTGCTTCATACATTGCCTTTAATTTCTGCGCGCTGAAATTGTACGTCCTGAACGGATCGCGCTCATACTTCTCTATCCGACATTCAAGCTCGTAGTCAAACACATCGGTATTATCGTTATACCACCTGCTCTCTATCCCGTGGACGGTGTCGTAATGTTCGAGCATTACCACATACGCGTCGTCGGACAGCTCGCAGAGCGTACTTACATCGAGCCTGTCGAGCGTGCCGTTCTCATACGCCGTGATGTTGTACTGCGCGATGAGTGCGTCGGGGCGGGAGAAGCACAGCACACCGAACAGCGCTATGAATGCTGCGGAGATCACCGACGCGGTGCGCAGCTTCGGGACAAATCCGCGTATCAGCAGCACCGTGAATATCACCGCGAGCAGCACCATGAACCACGCGGTGTAAAGGCGCAGGCGGGTAAGTCCGTACTCGCCGATGTACATTATCATCTTTGCGAGGGCAGTTGCGATAATAAACAGCGTAAATCCGCAGAGGGCGGTGTTGTAGAATTTCAGAGCCGCACAGCGTCCCTCGTTCTTACGCTTCGAGAACGCGAGCATGAACAGTATCACGCCGAGGTTGATGACCGCTATCGCGCAGAGCTCGAAAAAGCCGCGGCGTGCGTACTCCGAGTAAGCCATATTATCCGGGAGCTGTCCCGCGAAAGCCGAGAAGAAGTAATTCGCCTGCGAGAAGACGTACAGCAGGTAGAGCAGGCATATCGGCGTAACGCCCGCGAAAACACCGAGCTCGGGGAGCTTCTTCATTCGCTGCATACGCTCGTTGTAGTACACATCGGACGGGAGCGGGCGCAGCTTCTGCTTTGCTTCGGCGCGCATCATACCGAAAATTATCAGCCCTGCCGGAAGGGTAAAGAACAGCTGCGGTATGAGGGTGAAAATATCCTGTTCGAGCATATAATCTGTCATTTCGCTGAAAAGGCGGTTAATGCTCTCGTCCGCCATTGACAGTAGCACGGCGACGATGAGCGTTAGGGGGACAGTTGCGCAGAGCCCGACGATGACGGTACGAACGGCGCCGGAGCCCTTGCCGTTGCCGGAACGCAGAGCGCGGAAGCCGCCGAAGAAATCGAAGAAGGGCTGCGCGAAGACGGTACGCATAAGATCGAAGCCGAAATACCGCGTAACAAATCTCGCTTTTATGCAGACCGCCTGCACCCACCAGAACTGCATCGCGGCGAGGAACAGGAAATCGAGGACGTGCAGGAGCCCGCTCGCGGTGATCGAGAACACGACGGTGAACAGGCAGATCACGCCGCCGGATATCCACTGTCTGACGGTGGGGCGCAGACCGCTCATGAGGAGGTAAACTGCGCTGCACACGAAGGTGAGCAGGAACGCGGCGGTTGTGAAGAAGCCGTTGGTATTGAAGAAGCAGTAGCGTATTATCATAAAGCCTAGCAGCAGCGTTACCCACACAAACACGCCGTCGTGTCGTTTTATCTCCGGCTTCGGAGCCTCGTAAGCCGTCTGCGGGACGGCGGGAGCTGCTCCCGGCATAGTCATTACGTTTTCGTTTTCCATAAATTCCTCCGAGATTTTCGTTTTATGTTTTTTCTGAATTACTTGAATTCATCTTTGACGAATTCAAGTATGTCACCCGGCTGGCAGTCCAGCTCGCGGCAGATAGCCTCAAGCGTGGAGAAGCGCACAGCCTTTGCTTTGTTGTTTTTGAGAATGGAGAGGTTAGCGGGAGTGATATCCACGCGCTCGGCAAGATCGCCGGCGGATATCTTCCGTTTTGCCATCATCACATCGAGATTAACGATTATCGGCATATCCCCGGCTCCTTTCAGATCGTGTAGTCGTTCTCCTCGCGCAGCTCGGTGGCGGTTGCAAGCATATTCTTCACAACGCGAAGGATAAGCCCCACGAACGCGGCGATAACTGCAACGAGAAGTGCGAGAAGTCTCCAGAAGGACAGAACCGCGAACACTGCGGCAAGCCCGAAGCAGCACCACGAGATAATGCGCACACAGCGGGTATTCCTTTCGGTGAAAAGCTCCTGCTTTGAGATGTTGGTCAGCAGTCTGTTGAGCTCCCACAGAGCTGCGATAACTATAACATCGGCGATGTAGGCGCAGACGGTAAGCACCGGCATTATCGGCTCTTTGCCGGAAACGTCGTCGTACCACTGCGTTATGATCGGTATAAGGAAAAGGATCACCACCGCAAGCACGAGCACCGCAAAGGTCAGTATTCTCGAAAGGCGCAGCGAATTTTCCGAAGTCCATTTGATGTTCATATTTGTTCCTCCCGTTTAAACTCAACAACTGCATTATAGCACATACTTCACCGTTTGTCAATAGATTTTTATTGTTTTTCGATAATTTTTTATTTCTTTTCGATTTGCGGGCAGAAAAAAGCACGGAGCTTTCCGCTCCGTGCCTGTTTGATATTCCGCCTATTATTTATAGTATTCCGAAGCAAAGTAAGCTTGTTTGACCTCGCTCCAATCGCCCTCGACGCCGTTTACAACATACCTTGCTCTCACATAGAGCAACTTGTCGATCACATCAAAGTCAAAATCAGTCGTGAATAAATATAAATAATCTTTAAATGTATATCTATTTTTCTTGACACTCTTTTCATTAACGTAAATCCTGATCGTTTTATTATAATTAAAGTCTTCGGACTGGCAGAACTGGAGCTCAACTGTATCTAAAAACTTATAGTCGATCGGAGAATACGCTAACTTTAACGTTCCTTTCTGAGAGCCCGATGTTATCATCTTTGTGACCAGCTTCTGTTTTGGCGGTCTTATGGTGAAGGACGCAGTTTTTGTTCCCTTAACGGTGTTGATACCCGTTAATTTGATTTTTCCGACATTCTTGCCTATTTTATTATTATTAGATATCTTAGACATATAATCAACGCCCGTCTGAAGAACCAATCCGTTTTTGGTGTAGTAAACATAATATTTCGGGTTATCTATATATTCCTTTTGCGAATTTATGTAATTCCAGTCTCCATTATAATCTATCACGACTTTACAATCCTTCAATGAGATCACATCATGACCCCACTGCGCATAGACAACAGGGTTTTGGTTTCCGGACTTGACCTGATATTTTGCTTTTGCTTTTCCGACGCTCCATTGTCTGAATATTAAGCCTTCCGGTCTTGTGAATATCGTATCGTACTTCGGAAGCGTAACATAAGCTTTCATGTTACCTTTGCTGTCATACTCTTTTTCAAAAGGAAGCATTAATGTTTTTGAGTCGTGGAAAGAGCCTGCAAGACTGTTATCAACTGTCAGATAAACATATTTGACCTCTTTGAACACCGCACGAACGTTCAACTCGTCCTCATATCCGACAGTTATCGAATAGCCGGGTTTTACTTCTCCCTGCTTTGTTGACCAGTATTTAAATTCATAGCCTACGGGAGCATTCAAAGTACATTCCGGGAGCTTTAATGTTCCGCCGTGCTCGACTCTTACGTCTTCCATGGTGCTTGATCTGTTCATATTCATCGGATATAGAAAGTGTACCGTCGTCATGCCGTCGCCGGGCTTGAAGCACGCCCATATCCAGTATTCGTCAGCGTCGCCGATACTTATTGTATCGCCGGGAGCGTGCTTGTCTTTGCCGATCCCGACGTAGTACTGGAAGGAATAGCCGCTTTTGGCTTTGTACTCACATACGGGGAGCTGATACGACGAGTTCTTGGGCGTTTGTACGTCCTTCATTGTACCCCACGCCATTGTATCGGAGGCAAGCATGAAGTGTATCGTCGTTTTTTCCTCTGACTGCGTGTATTTCTGCCCGTTTCTCTGTTCATTTATGAGGTCTCTTTTGTCACCCCGTGTGTATTCTTTCTTATCGCTGTCCCTGTACTCCTGTCCCGCAGACGGATTAAAAGTCGAATCCGAGCTCGGGGTGTAGCGTGTGCCGTCCGCGAACGAGGTCACTGTCATTGCCGCGGCAAGACATACCGCCGCTGCCAACATTACTATCTTTTTCAACAGCTTACTGATTTTCATGTGATTTCCTCCTTTTCAGCACTATTTTGCTATCATATATTATATAATAATGCCTTTTATTTGTCAAGCGGCTTTTTTCTCTGCTATTGATTTTTGCATATTTATGTGATATAATGTCAACGTAACCTGTGACGGCAAGCCGCAGGAAAAGCAAGGTGAAAATATCGCGCTCGGAGCAGTACACAGTCCCGTTATCGGACAAGTCTGCGAAAGGAGGGCGATATGGTGAGTATTCTATCATCATTG
>JAFPUE010000103.1 GCA_017395555.1 Ruminiclostridium sp.
AGGACGTGAAGCTGCTATCAGAGCTTTACAGGCTGCAGGACTTGAAGTGCGTATGATAAAGGATGTAACTCCCATACCGCACAACGGATGCCGTCCGCCCAAGAGACGCCGCGTCTGATCACACAAACCGAGTTTTGCCGCCGCATAAGACGGCAGTCCGATTTACTCGGAGTCGCTGGCAGATCTGCTTCGCAAACCGCACGGTCAGCCTCGCAGACCGCAGGCTTATTGCAAGGCATCTGCTGAAAAACGATATTATTTGAAACAATTACGGAGGTTAATATGGCAGTAGATAGAACCCCGGTGCTCAAGAGATGTAAAGCACTCGGAATAAGCCCCATGGTTATGGGCTACGGTAAAGAAACAACAAGAAACAAGAACGCAAATCAGAGGAAGAAGGTTTCCGAATACGGACTTCAGCTGAAGGAAAAGCAGAAGCTGAAATTCATCTACGGTGTACTCGAAAAGCAGTTCTATCATTACTATGAGATGGCTGTTAAGGAAGAGGGCATCGCAGGTCACAACCTTATCAGACTTCTTGAGACAAGACTTGACAATGTTGTTTTCAGAGCAGGCTTTGCTATCACAAGACGTGAAGCAAGACAGTTGGTAGGTCACGGTCACTTCACAGTGAACGGCAAAAAGGTGGATATCCCCTCTTACAGGATCAAGGACGGCGACGTTATCGCTGTTGCCGAGAGAAGCAAGAAGAGCCCCAAGTTTGCTCAGATCGCGGAAGCTGCCGGCGGAAGACTCATACCCTTATGGCTTGAAGTGAACAAGGAAGCTATGACGGCTAAGATCGCAAGAATGCCTCAGCGCGACGAGCTCGATTTCGAGATCGAAGAACAGCTTGTTATCGAGTTGTATTCTAAGTAATAGCTTTTTGGCATATAATGCTAATGGTGCGGTTATTTTTAATTTACGGTCAGACCTAAAATATGCCGCCTGACGTGCATATTCACCGTGATTTAAAATTAATCGGGGCAGCCTTGTTCAAATCATAAAATATGATCTCTGATGAATTAAAGTGCCCTTATCGTATAAAAGACACAAGAGCCGGCCGCGGGACGTTGTCCGCGGACCGCGGCGGCCTCAATTACAGCAGGAGGGTCAAGGAATGCTTGAAAAAATAGAAAAGCCTGAAATAGAGATCGTTAAGCTGAAGCCTGACGGAAAGTACGGAATGTTCGTCCTCGAACCTCTCGAGGCAGGCTACGGCAACACTCTGGGCAACAGCCTCAGACGTGTTTTGCTCTCCTCTTTACCCGGTGTTGCGGTGACATCAGTGAAAATCGACGGCGTTCAGCACGAGTTTTCCACTATTCCGGGTGTTAAAGAAGATGTTACCGAAATTATCCTGAATGTCAAGGGTCTGATCGCAAAGATGTACGGCGACGCACCGAAGACCGTCTGCATAGAGGCGGAAGGCGAGTGCGAGGTGACCGCGGGTGATATAAAGTGCGACAGCGAGATCGAGATACTCGATCCCGGAATGCACATAGCTACACTGAGCGCGGGCGCAAAGCTCTATATGTCGCTTACATTTGACCGCGGAAGAGGCTATGCTTCTGCCGAGAAGAACAAGTCGATCATTCAACCCGCTATCGGAGTTATAGCAGTTGACAGTATTTATACACCTGTTCTTAAGGTGAATTACAGTGTTGAGAACACGCGTGTCGGACAGAGAACAGACTATGACAAGCTCATTATCGAGGTCTGGACAGACGGCACGATCTCGGCGAAGGAAGCAGTTTCCTACGCAGCGAAGGTTTTGTGCGATCACTTAGCACTCTTCGTTGATCTGTCGGACGAGCTTACACAGCCGGAGCTTATGGTGGAGAAGGACGACAAGAGCAAGGACAAGATACTTGAAATGACTATTGAGGATCTCGATCTGTCTGTACGTTCGTTCAACTGCCTGAAGCGTGCGGGCATCAACACAGTTGATGATCTTATCAACAAGTCTCAGGAAGATATGATGAAGGTAAGGAATTTAGGTAAGAAGTCCTTCGAGGAAGTAAGAGCAAAGCTCCAGTCTCTCGGACTGGACCTTGCTTCGATCGATGATGAATAATTGACGGGATCACAGTCCGTCGGAAAGGAGAACCATAATGGCAATGAGAAAATTAGGCAGAACAACCGATCACAGAAAGGCTATGCTCAGAGCTATGGTTACATTCTTACTCGAAAACGGTAAGATCGAGACTACCGTTACGAGGGCAAAGGAAGTACGCAGTGAAGCAGAGAAGATGATCACTCTCGGTAAGAAGGGCGATCTTCATTCAAAGCGTCAGGTTTTCGCATACGTTACAAAGGAATCCGTTTCCAAGAAGCTGTTCGATGAAATAGCTCCCAAGTACACAGAGAGAAACGGCGGTTATACAAGAATCGTTAAGGTTGGTCCCAGACGCGGTGACGCAGCCGAAATGGCGATCATCGAACTCGTGTAAGCGGCAGTGGGTGCGGGGAACGCCCCGCGGCGTTTTGACCGTTACACGGAACTTTAAAAGTCCGAAAACAGATAGAAAGACCGTGCAGAATGTAGGTTCTGTACGGTCTTTTTGTTGTTCTCTGCTATTTCAGCAACGGAGTCTCTGCCAACCCCCATTCATTTCTTGCAGAGCGACCCGCTGATGTATCTTTGAAATACAGCATTTGTTTAGGGTGTCCAGCCCCCTTTTTAAAGGGGGTTGGCGCCGTCTGCGTAAGACAAAGCGCGTCAGCGCAGTTACAGTACGGCTTTCCACTGGGGGATAAGGGCGGCGATCATGTCGATGTCGCTGATCTCGGCGGCATCACGAAGCTGCTCGAAGAAGCTCTGCTGTTCTTCTGTCGGGAAGGAGAAGCCTGCGAGCTGCTCGACTACGTCGTCTATCGCGAGTGTATCGAAGCATTCGAGCGCTTCGGAAAGCTGATCCAGCAGAGGCGATATATCGTCCGCAGTCGCGGCAACAAGGTCCTTGGGTTCCTCGTGCGGAACGTGCGGACCGAGAATGTCCTTCATCGCGCGGTACATTTCGAGCATCTTGGCGGTCTTTTCCTTGATAAGCGCGACATTGTTCTCGTTGCCTGCTTTTTCAAGCTCGGCAGCAAGATCGGCAAGCTCCATTGCACCTATCTGACGCGATGTGCTCTTAAGCGAATGTACCTCGACTGTGTAATCGTGAATACTGCCGGCGTTGTAATGCTCCTCTATAACCTCGGATTTCTTGTCTATCGAGGAATAGTATTCCTTCATTACCGTCATAAACAGATCGACGCTGCCCAGACGGTCTATCGCTGTCTTTGTGTCGAGACCGCCTATCTCGACATCCGGCTGGACGAACTTCTTCTCCTCCGCAGCCTTCTCCGCTTCCTCGGCGGATATCGGAACTATCTTGTCCTCGGGCAGCCACTTGTGCAGCTTCGATGTTATTTCCTTCAACTCTATCGGCTTCGCGACGAAATCGTCCATTCCCTCGGCAAGGAACATCTCCTTCGCGCCGCTTACAGCGTTAGCCGTGAGCGCAATGATCGGCACTCCGTCATATTCGGGCATGAGACGGCGTATGATGTGCGTTGCCTCAACGCCGTCAACCTCCGGCATCATGTGATCCATGAAAATAGCGTCGTACTTCACCTGATTCATCAGGTCTATCGCTTCGCCGGCGCTTCCCGCAAGATCGACACTCATCTGCAGCGGTTCAAGCAATCCCTTTGCAACCGTAAGGTTGACCGCGTTGTCGTCAACAACGAGTATCCGCGCTTCCGGAGCAACGAAATTGAACATCTCGTCCTCCGTCTCGTCGGTAAACAGCTTGATATTGCTGATGCCCATTGCGTTGTAAAGTCCGAGCGAATACACGGGCTTGCGGATAACGTGTACGTTGGGGAGCAGTATGCTGCTCCTGCTCGCGTAATCGGCTACTGCAAGACAGTTTATCTCGGTGTGGTTTTCAAGGTAATTGAGCAGCGAGTTCGTAAGCTCGTTCTTGTCTATTATAAGGTAATTCGGCTTGTATGTATCCAGATCCTCGCAGTTCTCTACCTCTATGTAATCCGCGTTGATGCGCTTAAGATCCGTGAAAAGCTGATCCTTGACATACTCGTTCGCGCAGCATACAACAACGTTGAACTTCTCCTCGGGTATCGGAACGGACGGCATTCTGTCAACGATCTTCTGCGGTATCTTGATAAAGAACGTCGTTCCCTTGTTGTACTCACTGTCGAAGCGTATGCTTCCGCCCATAAGTCCGAGCAGCTGCTGCGTGATAGCGAGTCCGAGACCCGTACCCTCGACGTTTCTGTTGCGCTTGCTGTCAACCTGCTGGAAGGAGTTGAACAGCTTCTTCTTGTCCTCGTTCTTGATACCGATACCGGTATCCTTTATCTCGATCTTGAGCACAACGTCGTTTTCCTCGCCGTCGTGGAACTCACAGTCGATCTTAAGGCGCACATTTCCTTCCTTGGTGAATTTAACCGCGTTGTTGAGTATATTAATAAGTATCTGATGTATGCGGAAGTTGTCGCCGTGCAGCATTCTCGGAATGTTCGGCGAGATATCCATTGTGAATTCGATGTCCTTGTCGCCGATACGCGTATTGACGATATTAGCGACATCGTTCACGATAGAAAGCGGCTCGTAGTCGTCCGGTATGATCTCCATTTTTCCGGACTCTATCTTCGAGAAGTCAAGTATATCGTTGATTATAACGAGCAGGTTCTTACCCGCGACTTTTATCTGATTTACGAAGTTTCTCGCGTTGTTGGACATTTCTTCTCTGAGCGCGAGATCAACCATTCCGAGAACGGCATTCATAGGTGTTCTTATCTCGTGGCTCATATTCGCGAGGAAGTCACTCTTCATACGCGACGCCGCCTCTACCTCACGGTTGGTCTTGTAGAGCATATGGTTCTTGTACGCGATATCGGAAAGAACTCCCGCGATAGTGAACAGCGAGTGCGCCGCTCTGTCAACGGTCTCCTTGTCAACGATGCGGACATCATGCACTGCCTTCACGTATTCCTCAGGGTCAATGTTCAGATCCTCGGCTATACGGCGGAAATCGGAAAGCACAGGCGGCTTTGTGAGCACCTGACCGCCGATAAAGCTGCCGATCATCTTGCCGTTTGCCATGATCGGTGCGGCGAAATCTACAAGTCCCGCGTGACAGAAGTACGAGCAGGGACCGCCGTTTTCGAGCGTGAGCTCCGCGCCGTGCTTGTCGCACTCGAAGCACTTCATACAGCCGAACAGCGAACGACGGGTGTACTTCATACAGAAATCGGTGAAATTCGAGCCCTGCGTGACCGCAACGCCGTTCTTGTCCGCAGTCAGAGCCGCCATTCCCGTCATATCGGAGAAAGCGTCCTGAATCGACTGGAGCATTTCGACATCTATAAGGTCAGTGAGACGGAGGTCTTCCATTTCTTCCTTTTTGTTATCCATTTGTGGTTATCTCCTTTATGCGAGGTTTGCGATAGTCGCGAGAAGCATCTCCATATTTATAGGTTTAAGCAGATATCCACGCGGCTTGAGCGACATTATCTCCTCAACCTTGTCTCTTTCGGAAACGCCGGTCAGGAAGCACACGGGGATCTTTTCAAATTTCGTGTTGTTCTTCATCATTCTGAATATTGCCGCACCGGTCATTATAGGCATCTCATAGTCGAGAATTACAAGATCGACTTCGTTCATGGTGAGGAATCGTTCAACCATAACGCCGTTTAGCATGGCGGTAACGTCGTACTTGTCTTCAAGTGCCGCCTTTATCATCTTAAGAATGGTTCTGTCATCATCGACAACGAGTATCTTCTTGCGGGTATTGTCGTTGACCTGCTCGGTACGTCCTCTTTCGAGGAATGCGTTTATGCTGAGCGCGATGTTATCGGAGGAGATAGGTCTGCGGATAACGAGATCGGCGGTCTGCGGGTAGTTAGCCTCGAAGTCCGCACAGTCCTCGCTCTTTCCGACGATAATAATGGGCGCGTTGTTGTAGTTTGTATTGGCTTTGAGGCGCGGCAGCTGTGTAATGGACTCGCTGTACGCGGACTCCATGAATATAAGGTAAACATCGGGCTTGATCGCTTCAAAGTGATTAAGCTCGTCCTCCCAGATATCGGTAGTTGTGTATGATGTAAAATATTTTTTCGTGTATGTGAAAAAGTCCTTTACAACACTTATGGAGTTACCCTGATTGATAAGCACCTTATATTTCATATTACCTGCCTCCTCGTGCGGTTCACAGCATTTTTCTGCATACCTTTATGCTGTGCAAAATCGTTCCTTATAATTATAGCATATTATTCAATTCATCGGCTATATTATTTTTTCATTTTGTTAATAAACACCACAAATTTCAGCAATTTTACTAATCTCCCGAGAGCTTTGAGACTTTTTGAGAGCTTTCAGACGGGGGCGCTGCCCCTGCGACACCGCCAGCCCCCTTTGCGCCGAAGCCGGCGCTGGCGACTGCTGTATTTCAGAGTTACATCAGCGGGCAGCCGCAGTCTGAAACGCAGTGGGGTAGGCGAAGACTCCTTTTGTAAAGATACGAAGATTATCATAAAAATGAACCGCACAGAACTTACATTCCGTGCGGTTCTTGTTATTTTGATGTGAGTTTCGAGTTTCCGTTTTACGGTCATTAGGTTTAGGGATCCAACCCCTTTTTAAAGGGGTTGGCGGGTCTGGGCAGAGCCCAGTCTCTAAAATCTCTAAAACTCTCTTACTTGCGAAGAGCTGCCTGAGCTGCTGCGAGGCGAGCGATCGGAACACGGAAAGGCGAGCAGGAAACGTAGTCAAGTCCGATTGTATGGCAGAACTCAACGGATGTCGGGTCACCGCCGTGCTCACCGCAGATACCGCAGTGGAGCTTCGGATTAACAGGCTTGCCGAGCTCGATAGCCATCTTCATGAGCTTGCCTACACCGGTCTGGTCGAGTTTTGCGAAAGGATCGTTCTCGAAGATCTTGGTGTCGTAGTAAGCGCCGAGGAACTTGCCTGCATCGTCTCTGGAGAAGCCGAATGTCATCTGTGTGAGGTCATTTGTACCGAAGCAGAAGAAGTCAGCTTCCTTAGCGATCTCGTCAGCTGTAAGAGCAGCTCTCGGGATCTCGATCATTGTACCAACCTCGTACTGGAGGTCTGCACCGGCAGCCTTGATAACTTCGTCAGCTGTCTCAACAACAACCTTCTTAACGAACTTGAGCTCCTTGATCTCGCATACCAGCGGAATCATGATCTCGGGCTTGATGTTCCAGTCGGGATGAGCCTTCTTAACGTTGATAGCTGCCTTGATAACAGCCTTTGTCTGCATTCTTGCGATCTCGGGATATGTTACCGCGAGACGGCATCCTCTGTGACCCATCATCGGGTTGAATTCGTGGAGGGAAGCGATGAGAGTCTTGATCTGCTCAACTGTCTTGCCCTTCTTGTCAGCAAGAGCCTTGATATCGGCTTCTTCTGTGGGAACGAATTCGTGAAGCGGAGGATCGAGGAATCTGATTGTTACCGGATAACCTTCAAGAGCTTCATAGAGCTTCTCGAAGTCAGCCTGCTGCATGGGTTCGATCTTAGCGAGAGCAGCTTCTCTCTCTTCAACAGTGTCGGAGCAGATCATCTCTCTGAACGGTCCGATTCTGTCGGGATCGAAGAACATATGCTCTGTACGGCAGAGACCGATGCCCTCAGCTCCGAGCTCGCGAGCCTTCTTAGCGTCAGCGGGTGTATCAGCATTTGTACGAACCTTGAGAGTTCTGTAC
>JAFPUE010000104.1 GCA_017395555.1 Ruminiclostridium sp.
ATATCTGTTCTTTTCTGTCTTTCTTTTTCTTCTTCATTACAAGAATTATCGCAACGACAAGTCCTATAATGATAACGCCTGCAACTATTCCGACTATAAGCAGCGAGGAATCACGCGAACCGAAATTTCCGTTTGACGGACCGGTAGTGTTTGTTGCCGCAGCTGCGCCGGCAGTCGTTTCGGCAGCCTTTGTGGTTGCAGCCGCCGTCTCCTCCGATGTTGTTATCTCCGCAGTCGTTGTTGCTGCGGTAGTGGTTGCGGCAGTTGTCGTAGTTGTTTCGGCTGTTGTGGTTTCGGCAGTCGTTTCTTCGGAAGCAGTTTCTACCGTTGTCTCAACTGTCGTTTCCTCTGTTGTCTCAACTGTCGTTTCCGCTTCCGTTTCGGCTGCTGTGGTCTCCGCGGAGCCCTGACCGTAGAACGTCAGGGTGCCCGAAGCGTCGGAGTGAAAAACTACATTTCCGTCGGGACCGTAAACGGAAACTTCATCGACTGCAATACTGTAATCGGGCGAGAAGTTGCCCCAGTCCTTTAATGTTATGGTTGCATCGCTTTGTGACGGCGTGACCGATATTCCGGTAAGATCGGCGGTCAGGAGATAAGTTGCGTCCCCGATTTTTTTGACAGCGGCATGGTGAGCGTCACCGTTGGTGTCCAGAAAGGACTTGAAGTCATACTGCTGCCAATACTGGTTTGTGACCTCCGGACCCTCGACAGCCGCGCCGATACCCAAAAATCCGGTGAAGTCTCCGTTGGGAGCGCCGTTGTTGAGCTCCTCATAGTAAAGATCGGCGTTTCCGTTTATGGAAATTTTCATCTCTACCTTTGTGATGCCTCTGATGTACTCCTTTGAGTTCCCGTCGAGTTGAAGCATCCACTCGCTCTCGTCGTTGTCAAGATACGGCGACGGGCTTGAAACGACGTGAATGTACGCGGAAGAATTTACCGCGAGCATCATCATCGCTGTCAGCACGGCAAATACCGCGCATAAAAATTTGTTCTTTCTCATGATTTCCTCCGTTTTTCATAACCTGTTCCAAAAAATAAATAAACCGCACAGAAAGCCTGCACGGTATTGTACGGCTTAACACCGCGACATATAAAAGATAGTACAGATTATAACTCCGTACTTCGAGGCAGAAATCTCGTCCCGGGCAGTGTACCCGAGACGGGATTCGCCGCGGGGCGCTCCCCGCTGGCGGAAGCGGTGGGATTCGAACCCACGAGCCCGTGAAGGCTACCTGATTTCGAGTCAGGCCCGTTATGACCACTTCGATACGCTTCCATAAACAGTATGTGTATATTATACAGCATAAGAATTGATTTGTCAACGCACATTGTCAACACTGAAATTGCCGTATTAATGATTTTTTTGTTCATTCTGCCTAAACAACGGCATATACGGGTTGTCATAATGCCCTGCGCAAAGCCTATGATACAAAATATTGCCAAATAGCTCTGTTTTGGTTGACGAAAAAGGCGTTAAGTGTTATAATAAGGTATCATCGTCCGAACGGACACAATAACGAATGAAAGGTTGATAACATTGAATATAAAACCACAGAAGGGTATGCAGGAATATCTTCCCGAGGCGGCGGCACAGCGCGACAGGCTTATGTCGCTTATCCTCGATACTTATACAAAGTGCGGCTTCACCCGTATATACACTCCCGCAGTCGAAAGCGCAGAAAACCTCGATAAGAGCGACGGCGGCGACAACCTCAATCTGATATTCAAGATACTCAAGCGCGGTGACAAGCTCGCGGCGGTACTCGAAAAAACGCCGGTTGACGAGAAGGAGCTGTGCGATCTCGGTCTGCGGTATGACCTTACACTTCCGCTTTCGAGATATTACGCGAACAACAGAAACAGCCTGCCGAACCCGTTCAAGTGCATACAGATCGACAAGGTTTACCGTGCGGAGCGTCCGCAGAGGGGCAGACTGCGCGAGTTTGTGCAGTGCGATATAGACATACTCGGCTCTGATTCAATATGCTCCGAGATCGAGCTTATCTCCGTAACCGCAAAGGCACTCGGCAGAATAGGCATAGGCGAGTTCAAGGTGCGCGTGAATGACCGCCGCATACTGCGCGATTCGCTGAAAACAATGGGATTCCCGGAGGACGCGCTCGACACGGTATCGGTGACATTCGACAAGCTCGATAAGATCGGAGTTGACGGTGTTTCGGAGGAGCTGCGCGAAAAGCAGATGCCGGAAAACGCGATCTCCGCGCTGCGCTCACTGCTCGAAAAGGGCAGCATAACCCTCGATGCAATGGCGGAATATTGCTCGGAAGATGCAAAGGGAATAATAGAGTCGCTGAAAACGATAATTGAGACTTCGGACAAGCTCTCGGACGATTATTCGGTAGTATATGACCCGTCGCTCGTGCGCGGACAGGGCTACTACACGGGAACAGTGTTCGAGGTGGCAAGTGAGAAATTCGGCGGTACAGTCGCGGGCGGCGGCCGTTACGATGGGCTTATCGGGCGTTTCACGGGTGAGAATATCCCGGCTGTCGGCTTCTCTATCGGATTTGAGCGCATTTTCTCGATCGTGACCGAGAATAATATCACGCTTGCCGGTTCCCGCCGCAAGACCGCAATTCTCTATAAGGCGGAGGATATCCTCGACGCGATTGCCAAGTCCTCCGAGCTCGAAGCCGAGTCGGATGTAACGCTGATACTCGTCCCGAACCCCAAAAAATCCGATAAGATCTATTCCCGCGCCAAGAACAGCGGGTTTGATGAGATAATCAAGCTCGGAATGTGATAGTCTCTGCGTTAAGTCGGGCTTTGGCTGGGAGCCTTCTGCTTCGCTTTTTGGAGCTCTGCTCCAAGCCTCGCTGGCCGCTCAGCCCCGCAGCAGGATGCTGCGAGCGTGACCGCCCAAAGCGCGCACGATGCGCGCATAAAAGCGGTCAGCGACAGACACAGACCAAGGTTTCACCTTGGATCCAAGAACGTGTTTTTTCAAGAGAGATTAAGAGAGTTTTTAGACGGGGGCTCTGCCCCTGCGACCCCGCAAGCCCCCTTTAAAAAAGGGGGCTTGACACCCTAAATAAATGCAGTATTTCAGAGTGTACAGCTATGGGCGACTCGCATAGAAATGCAGTGGGGTTGGCGATATTTCATTCAATAAATAAGAAAGACTGCTGAAATTAGTTTCAACAGTCTTTTTTTGAACCATAACTCGTGCGGCGGATTGACCGCGCTCTGGAAAACGCGGAGCGGAGGGCGTTTTCGGCGAAGATCGCGGGGAAGGATATCGCCACCCAAGTAAAAAAGAACATGGGGCAGATCTGTCCGAGCAGATTGAAGGGCAGTCGGCTGTAATCCCACACGCGAAGCCCGAGCCATAAATTGAAAATTATCCCGCAGGTGAATTCGGCAGCGGTAATGAAAAGCCCGCCGAGCAAAACCTGTGACCAGAGCGGAGGCGTTTTGCGGAAAAAGCTGTCGAATCCGCCGACCCATAAAAAACACAGCCCGCCGAGCACAAACATCGACGGGTGAGTATGACCGCGGTATATGACCTCAATAAGCCCGTAAATGAAGCCGCCCGTGAGAAATACCGTGAAGCTCTTTGTAAGCTCCGCGGCAAAGCTGTCTCTGCGCATACCGCACCCCCGTTCAATAATATTCTGCACATTTCCGGAAGACTTTATTCATATACTGTACAGACAGGCTTATACTATTTTCGGGGGAGTGCATATTATGAAATTCGCAAGATACATCGCCGCCGCCGCGGCTTTCGCCCTTATCTTACCGACTGTCCCGGCAAAAGCCGCGTCGGAAAAGCAGGTGGCAGCCGACATAAAGACAGCAAAAGCCGCAGTCCTCGTCGAGAGCTCGACGGGAAAGGCGCTGTGCGGGTACAACGAAAACACGCGGCTGCCAATGGCATCGGTAACAAAGATAATGACTCTGCTTATCGCGGCGCAGGAGATCGACGCGGGACGGCTCAGCTTTGACGATACCGCCGTCTGCTCGGAGCACGCGAACAGCATGGACGGCTCGGTGATATGGCTTGAAACGGGAGAGGAAATGTCGGTAGGCGATCTCGCGAAGTCCATAGTCATCGCCTCCGCAAACGACGCGTGCGTGATGCTCGCGGAGCATATCGCCGGAAGCGAGGAAGCGTTCGTCGCAAGAATGAACAGTGAAGCGGAAAAGCTCGGCATGACAAACACACATTTCGTGAACTGCGTCGGCTACGACGATAAAGACCATTACAGCAGCGCCCGTGATATCGCGGTCATGGCTGCCGAGCTGCGGGAGTACGATTACTACGACGACTTCCTGCTCACCCGGCTTGACAGCGTGCGAACCGGTACGTCCCGCGAGACGCAGCTGCTCAACACGAACAAGCCGATAACCTCATACAGCGGTATGACGGGATTGAAAACCGGGACGACGGACGGAGCCGGGTGCTGCTTCTGCGGTACGGCAAAGCGCGGGAATATGGAGCTTACAGCGGTGGTGCTCGGCTGCGAGACCGACGGTGACAGGTTCGACGCGGTGAAAAATCTACTCGATCTCGGTTTTGACAACTATGAGCGTGTCGTGCCGCGCCCGGACGTTTCCGAGCTGCAGGAAGTTCCGGTTGAGCGCGGGATAAAAAGCGGGGTGGATACACGGTTTGCCGGAGTGCGGGAGCTTATTCTCGAAAAGGGAAGCGGGGCGCTGATAAAATACCATTACAGCCGCACATCCGCAGTTGAAGCGCCGGTGGAAAAGGGGCAGGTGCTCGGGTATGTGACGATGACCATAGGTGACGAGGTTATCGGCAACGCAAAAATAATTGCTGCGGAGAGCATTCCGCGTCTCGACTTCGCACGATGCTTCGACTATCTGATAAAGGCATTCTTTTCATATTGAAAAAAACACCGCAGATTTTTGGTCTGCGGTGATTATTATTATTCTGTTTGCAATCTGTCGAGTTTCCGTGTTACGGAATTAGGTTTAGGGATCCAACCCCTTTTTAAAGGGGTTGGCGCCATCCGCGCAATGCAGGAGGCATTGGTAGTGGTCACCAAAAGCGCGCACGATGCGCGCAAAAAAAGTGACCACGAAAGGATTAAAGCGCGCAAGCGCAGATGCTGATTATTACTTAACTACGATGTTCACGAGCTTCTTGGGAACCGCTATCTTCTTTACGATCGTCTTGCCGTCAACGAGCGGCTTTACCGTCTCGTTTTCGAGTGCGGCGGCGATCATAGCGTCCTGATCTGCGTCAGCCGGAATGTTCAGCTTTGCGCGTACCTTGCCGTTTATCTGTACAACGATCTCGATAGTCTCGTCAACGCACAGCGCCTCGTCGTAGGTTACCCAGCTCTGTTCGGAGAGGATACCGCCGAAGATGTTGTTATACATTTCCTCGGTAATGTGCGGAGCAAACGGGTTGAGCATGATCAGCAGCGAGCGCATCTCACCCTTTGTGATCGAGCCCTTGTCGCTTATCTGATTGAGCAGTGTCATCATTGCGGCTACTGCGGTGTTGAATTTAAGCTGCTCGATATCCGCCGATACCTTCTTTATCGTTCTGTGGAACGCGGCGGAAAGCTCCTTGCTGTACTCGTCGCTGTCGGTCATATTGTCCTGCAGCGCCCATATACGTTCGAGGAAGCGCTTGCAGCCCTTCAGACTGCTTTCGCTCCACGGAGCAGCCTGCTCGTAGTCGCCCATAAAGAGCACATAAACGCGCAGTACGTCAGCGCCGTATTCGTCAACAACATCGTTCGGGTCAACAACATTTCCGCGGGACTTGCTCATCTTCACGCCGTCGGGTCCGAGGATAAGTCCCTGTGCCGTTCTCTTTGCGTAAGGCTCGGCTACCGGCACTTCACCGATATCATACAGGAATCTGTGCCAGAAGCGCGAGTAGATAAGGTGGCGGGTAACGTGCTCCATACCGCCGTTGTACCAGTCAACGGGCAGCCAGTATTTCAGAGCCTCCTGCGATGCGAACGCCTCGCTGTTGTTCGGGTCACAGTAGCGTAAGAAGTACCACGACGAGCCTGCCCACTGCGGCATTGTGTCGGTCTCGCGCTTTGCATCGCCGCCGCACTTCGGGCATTTGCAGTTCACGAAGCTGTCGATCTTCGCGAGCGGGCTTTCGCCGTCCTGACCGGGCTGGAAATTCTCCACGGGCGGGAGCTTCAGCGGAAGCTCGTCATAAGGCACGGCTACCATTCCGCACTTCGGGCAGTGTACTATCGGAATCGGCTCGCCCCAGTATCTCTGTCTGTTGAACGCCCAGTCCTTCATCTTGTACTGAACGCCCGCTTCGCCTACGCCCTTTGCTTCGAGTACGGTGAGCACCTTCGCGATAGCATCCTTCTTGTTTGTGATGCCGTTGAGCACATCGGAGTTCACCATTTCGCCGTCGCCGGTATATGCTTCCTTCGATATATCTCCGCCCTTGATTACTTCGATTATCGGAATACCGAATTTTGTCGCAAATTCGTAGTCTCTTGTATCGTGTGCCGGAACCGCCATGATCGCGCCGGTGCCGTAACCCATCATAACGTAGTCGGAAATATAGATCGGTATTTCCGTATCGTTTATAGGGTTGATCGCGGTGAGACCGTCGATTTTTACGCCGGTCTTATCCTTTACGAGCTGTGTGCGCTCAAATTCGCTCTTCTTTGCGCACTCTTCCTTATACGCGTCGAGCTCGGCGATGTTCTTTATCGAGTCTCTGTACTTCTCGATCATCGGGTGCTCGGGAGCCATTACCATGAATGTAACGCCGTAGAGCGTATCGGGACGCGTGGTGTAGATCTTAAGCTCTTCGCCGTTCTCCTTGATCCTGAACTTTACGAATGCGCCGGTGGATTTGCCTATCCAGTTTTCCTGCTGGAGCTTGATGTTCGGCAGGAAGTCAACATCATCGAGACCCTGCAGGAGCTTGTCCGCGTACTCGGTAATGCGCAGATACCATACTTCCTTTTCCTTCTGTATGATATCGCTGTGGCAGATGTCGCACTTGCCGCCCTGCGAATCCTCGTTCGAGAGGACAACCTTACAGCTCGGGCAATAGTTTACGAGAGTTCTGTCACGGAAAACGAGACCGTTCTCGAACATTTTGAGGAATATCCACTGTGTCCACTTGTAGTAGCCCTCGTCGGTGGTATCGACAACGCGGGACCAGTCGAACGAGAAGCCTACCTTGCGGAGCTGACCGGTGAACTTCTTGATGTTGTTGTCCGTAACGGTACGGGGGTGTACGCCCGTCTTTATTGCGGTATTCTCTGTGGGCAGTCCGTAAGCGTCGAAGCCGATAGGGAACAGTACGTTATAGCCTTCGAGCCTTCTCTTTCTGCTTACGACTTCAAGACCGGAGTAGGCCTTGATATGTCCGACGTGCATACCTGCACCGGACGGGTAGGGGAACTCGACGAGCGCGTAGAACTTCGGCTTATCGCTGCCTGTCTCGGCTTTGAAGCTCTCATGCTCGTCCCAGTATTTTTGCCATTTGGGTTCTATTTCTTTGAAATCGTATTTCATTAACTGTCTTATCCTTTCTTTCGATCTGTTCGGAGTTTTTCAAAGTTCCGTGTTACGGTCATTTCGCCGCGGGGCGTTCCCCGCCGCCGTCCGCGTAGGACACGCGCGAAGGCGCAGCGGGATTTGCACCTTACTTTCTTACACCAAACTTATATATCGTTGTGAAGTTGTACTCCTCGTCCTTTTTAAGAATGCAGCTCGGGAAATTGGGCTGATTCGGGGAGTCGGGAGCGTACTGGCTTTCGAGGCAGAGGCCTGTCTGTATCTTCATCATCAGACCGTCCTTGCCGATCTCGCCCTGAAGTCCGATAGCGGTATAGAACTGGATAGCGGGCTTGTCGGTGGAGACTGTCATCTCACGTCCCGTTTCGGGGTCATAAACTATTGCGGCTTCTCTCATAACGTGGGGTTCGCCGAGCATGAAGTTGTGGTCATAGCCGATAATGCCGCCCATTTCGAGATCCTGATATATCGGCTTGGGCTTGCGGAAATCGAAGGCGGTGCCTTCAACCGGAGCGATCTCGCCGGTGGGTATGAGCTTCGAGTCAACGGGGGTGTAGCTGTCCGCGTTGATCTGGACGATCTGCGAAAGAACGGAGCCGGAATGTATGCCGCCGAGATTGAAGTAGGAATGATTGGTAAGATTGAGTATCGTGTCGGCATCGGACTTGCCCTTGTATTCGAGCTTGAGCTCGTTGTCGTCGGTGAGTGTGTATTTGCAGCTTACCTTTACGCTGCCGGGGAAATTTTCTTCCTCGTCGGGGCTGAAATAACCGAATGTAACGCTGTTGTCCGTTGTTTCGTCAACTGTCCACACTCTCTTGTTGTAACCGATGATACCGCCGTGCAGGGAGTTTTCGCCCTCGTTGGCGCGGAGTGTTATTTCCTTGCCGTTGAGAGTGAACTTCGCATTTGCGATACGGTTTGCATATCTTCCGACGAGCGCGCCCTGTGACGACTTGCCTTCGAGATAGCCCTGAAGATCGTCATATCCGAGCACGACATCGCCCATATCGCCGTTCTTGTCCGGAACGATTATGCTTACAACGGCTCCGCTGTAATTTGTGAGCTTTACGGTCATACCGCTGCTGTTTTTGAGCGTGAAAAGGAAGACCTTATATCCGTCCGCCATTCCGAATACTTCTTTTTCGATCATGTCAAGTACCTTACCTTTCATTATGAATATTGACTTACTATTATAACCGGCTTAGCGTGCCGGAAAAATACGAAACTACTAAAATTGATAATTGTTCAGAACTGCCAGTAGAGGAAGGGGTTGTTGGTGCTGCTTACGAGCATGAGGGTGCCGACAACGAGTATCGCGGTGTTGCTGACAACGGTGGAGATGCCGACAGCGTTCTGTCCCGCGTTTGAAGTCTGGAGCTTTTTGCGAAGCGTCGGGATAACGGGGGTGCTGAAAACTATCGCCGCGGTTATCAGGAAAATGTTATTCATGAATGAGGTCTGTGTTCCGAGGTCGATAAGCATATTGCCGTTCGCGCCGACGAGGTTGCCGAAGAATGTACCCAGCGCGGCGATACCGCCGGAAGCGTCGTTGAAATAGAAAATGCCGAAACCGATGATTATTATGAGCTTCGCGTAGATGTGCATTATCACCGCGGGTATTTTTTTCAGGCGCTTCTTGCCGAGAAGCTGCTCGATAAATACAAACAGTCCGAAATACAGACCCCAGATGATGTAGTTCCAGCTCGCGCCGTGCCAGAAGCCTGTGCAGAACCACACGAGCAGAAGTCCCATATATTTCCTGCGCTTGCCGAAGATCGGAACGTAGAGCAGGTAATCACGGAAGAATGTTCCAAGCGAGATGTGCCAGCGCTGCCAGAATTCGGTAATGCTTTTTGAAACGAACGGATAGCGGAAGTTCTCGTCGAATTTGAATCCGAATATCCTGCCGAGACCGATAGCCATATCGGAGTAGCCGGAAAAGTCATAGTAAACGTAAAGCGCGTAGAGTATCACCGCGTACCATGTTCCCGCAGTCGAGAGAAGAGTGAGGTCATTCCCGAAATACTGTTCGACGATCTCGTAAAGGCTGTTGGCGATTATGACCTTCTTGCCGAAGCCGAAAATAAAGCGGGTGATGCCGGTGCTGATATCATCATAGGACGATGTGCGCTTGTCTATCGCGTCGGCTATCGTGTTGTATCTTACGATAGGACCAGCTACGAGCTGCGGGAAAAGGGATATATACAGGAGCAGCTTGCCGTAGTTGCGCTGTACTTCGGTCTTGCCCCAGTACACATCCATGATGTATGAGATTATCTGGAAGGTGTAGAAGCTGATACCGATAGGGAGGGCAAGTCCGGTCTGAGGAATGTCCGCGCCGGAAATGCCGTTGATGTTTCGTATGAAGAAGTCGGTGTATTTGAAAACTCCGAGCATACCGAGACTGAACACGAGCGAAAGTGCAACGCCGATCTTCGCTTTCCCGGTGCCGCGGAATTTGTCGATCATCAGACCGAGGAAGTAGTTTACGGTAACGCTTATGAGCAGGAGTCCGAGCCATTCAAGACTGCTCCACGCGTAGAAGATGAGAGAGAAAGCAACGAGTACGATATTTCTGTATGTTGTTTTTCTGCCTATAAAGTAAATGGGGATAAGCGCCGCCATAAATATATAGACAAACACGAGGTCTGTGAATTTCATTCCTGTCTCCGTTTTGATGAATATTTGCACAACTATTATACATTATTATAATATGATTTGCAACCGTTTTGGAAAATTTTTATGATTTTGACCGAATATTTTGTTTTAGCGGTTGAATTTTGTTGAAATTGCGGGTAAGCGGTTTTCGGCAGCGATACCGGGCTTTGGATTTATTCGATGTTCATATATTAAGAATGGACGGAATGAGAAATAGGAGAGGCGACTTGTCGGAATGACGAAAATCGCGAGTGTATGGCATTGGAGAACAGCGTGTTTTGTGAAAAATCAAATGACATGATTTTTCACAAAAGCGTAAATCGTATGGCGATATTACTGTCGGGAAAGAGATCGTCTGTGAAAAAGAGCGGGGCGTGAATTTTCACAAAAGCCGTTGTGATTTTGACCAACAATATCGAAAAATCAGGTGACTTGATTTTTTGAGGGCAGCTGCTCCGTGAGGGTGTGACTTGGCGGGAGTTTTCGGGTAAGACACCGTCAGCCGGGAGGGTCAGAACATGGTGCGGCTCACCGGGTAAATTGTGAAAAATCAGATGACGTGATTTTTTACATCGGGGTCTGAACAGGGCAATGTGCGGTTTTACCAATAAAAGTGATAAAGTCTAACGAGTTTCTGGCGGTATTCCGAATCAAAACCGGGCATTATCGGGGAATGATGACGGTATTTTTTTAAAAAATCAGATCATCTGATTTTTTAAAAAACGCCTTTTGCAGGAATGAAGACGCGGAAAATCGGAGCGATGACGCGGATTTCGGGATAAAATGGCTGTCATCAAACGGCGCTGTTGAGCCATTCCTGTGACAATAATATCATTTTTCGGACAAAACGGGAATTATTCCGACAGGATTTTCCCGGAAATAAAAAATCAGGTCATCTGATTTTTGTATAATTCGACATAATTTTCACAAAATAACCCGGAAAACCACACTTTTCGGGGCGGAAACCGTCGTTTTAGGGAAGATTTCACGCGTCGGCTGCCGGATATCGCAGAGAGCGCAAAAATACATCAAAAATCAAATTACACGATTTTTGTGTTAAAGATTTAACAGCTCGTGGCGTCGTATTTTTCCGGACTCACTCCGAAACGAAAATTGACATCCTGTGATTTATTCCGAGTCAATATTCCAAAATGTTGAATATTATGGCATTATCCGCATGGTAATATCGTCTTGGCGATAGCATGACACAATGTGTTCGATAAGCCGATGTTAATTTTGTTAGAAAACTCTGTCCGGAGAGAAAAAACGCACCGGCGCTCATACATCACGCTGACGGTTCGGCAGACATTACATATCTTTGCAAAAAAATCTGTGTGGAAATAAAAATCACTTGACATTTCGGCAATATTAAGGTATTATTAAATATATATGTGATAGAACCGGGGGACCAATTTTGTATTTCGGAAGTGTAAGATTTTTTAAGCATGTCATTGTCGCGGTAGTGATAATTCTGATCATCGTTCCGTGCGTAATATGCTTTGTCCTCGGAGCGCAGCTTAACGAACAGAAAGAAGAGAACGAAAAGCTGAGAGCCGAGATCGGCAGCGGCAGGATAGAAGAGTATAATACCCGCTATGAGGCGGATCAGATGTTTGAGCTGTACAGGGACAAGCTCGACGACAAGGAAGGCTTTTTACAGCGTGTGTACGGGTATGACCCCGGCGAATACAGCTCGGCGCTGTTTTCGGGCGAAGCGGTGATACCGGACGCTACCGACGCGCCGGTCACAGAGCCCGCGGCAAGCACGGCAGCTCCCGAAACGTCCGGCGATTCGGAGCCGGAGGCTGTACAGGCAATGGCGGAGAGCACAGACGGTGTGGCTGAGACAACCGAAGCACCCGAGGAAGTGCCGGAGTTCACGCACACCGAAGCATCGGGCGGAACAACGAATGTCCGTGCGGCCTACGAGATGATGTATCCGGAGCTGTATGCCGATGTACCGGAGAATATCGTGTACAATGAGGATATGGACTACGTTTACCTCACATTTGACGACGGCCCGTCCAAGTACACCGACAGCATACTCAACTACCTCGAAATGTACGACTTAAAGGCGACATTCTTCGTGGTACCGGACGGCAGCGATGAGAGCAATGCCCGCTTGAAGCGTATCGCAAACGCGGGTCACACGATCGGCATACACACCGCTTCCCACGAGTACAACAAGATATATGAGAGCGTGGAAGCGTACCTTGACGACTTCAAGATCGCCTATGACAGAGTATATGCGGCGACGGGCATCAAATGTACGCTGTTCAGATTCCCGGGCGGCAGCATAAACGACTACAACGAGTCAATCCGTGATGACCTTATCGCGGAAATGACAAGACGCGGATTCATATACTTCGACTGGAACGTTGACAGCAGCGATGCTCTCGGCGCAACATGGACGGAGATGTACAACAACGTAACTTCCCAAACCAAGGCGTGCAATCGTGCGGTGATACTGATGCACGATTACAACGGCGGATATAACACGATCCTCGTGCTTGAGGATATAATCAGGTGGCTTATCAGCAACGAGCGCGGCTACAAGCTCGACAAGCTGACGGAATTTGTTAAACCCGTGCAGTTCTGACGGGGCGTGTTGACACCAAGCTCAACAAACTCTGACTGCACGAACCGGCATACAGTTGAAAGGAGAACGGGTAGCGTCGATACCCTGTCAAAAAAATGGGAATAAAGGATAATTTTCAGCAGGCTCTCAGAGAGCTTACCGGCACAGAAAAGGAAGAAGCAAAGCGCGACAAGTCCGTTGACGCGATAAAGAACGCCGTATCGGCGGGCGACGGTTCGGAATACGACACCGTGGGCGCGAGCTCCTTCGACGAGATACAGAAAAGAGCTTCGGCTGCCGCGGACGAGATGACCCGTCAGCAGAGCGCGTATCTCGACGTTACATACCGTGCGGACAACAACAGCAATGCGGATGTACAGGACGATATCACGCTCGATCCGCTTTCGGAAGACAATTCGGAGCCCCTCAGCATATCCGAGTTCGACAGCGGTTCCGCGGGATATAACGCGGGAAATGCGGGCGGCGGATATGACAGATACTCGCAGAACAATGAGCGCCGGAATCCCTACGAGAATTACGGTCAGCGCGCGGCGGCGGACCCCTATGCGGGAAGCCCGTATTCCGGCGGACAGGTACCGAGAAACGAACGTCAGTCCGCGGGCGGCTCCTCCGACGGCAACAGAACGCAGATATTCAGCGCGGCACGCTACAAGAGACCCGGCGGCACCGACGACGATGAGATCACCGTTATCTCGAAGAATACCGTTATCGACGGTAACGTCCGCTCGTTCGCGAATATGAGCATCGACGGCAACATCAAGGGCAATGTCGAGACGACAAAGGATATCGACATCAACGGAAAGATCGTCGGAAACATAGCCTGCAACAATGCGCAGATGCGTACTTCGCAGATACAGGGAAATGTGCAGATGAAGGGCAATGTTTATATGGAGCGCGACACGCTGCTCATAGGCGATCTCACTTCCACCTACGCGGACATAAACGGCAAGATAAAGGGCAATGTCTCGATCACCGGTAAGGCGGAGCTCAAGAGCGATGCTGTGATCTTCGGCGACATAAGCGCGTCCACGATAACCGTCAACGACGGCGCTATCATTCAGGGTTATGTCAGCACCACGTTCCTCAACAAGGAGGACAGCAAGAACATATTCCCGGATACGATCACTATCGGAGAATAATTGCAGAAGCACAGATCCCGCGGCGGAATTTCCCGCTGCGGGATTTTTCACACAAATATCATTGCAATCCGGAAGGATTTGTAGTATAATAATAAAAAATATAGGCTATACCGCACAAAGAGCGTGCGGAGATTGCGCAGTCAGATTTTTCGTCAGATTGGCTAAATTTGACGCAGGCTTGCTGGCGCAAGTCAAGGAAAATTTGGTCAAGATGACGGAATAATATGCAAGCAAGATGCGTGCGTCTATTTGTGCGGTATTGCCTATACATTATCATACGGTTTGCAGACTTGTAAAGTTCCGTTTTACGGTCATTGGGTCAAGGGTGTCTCCCCGAACACGGGGAGGTGATGTTTTCGCTTGCGAAAACGGCAGAGGGGCTGACCGACAGACTCTGCCCTTGCGCGATGCAGCCTCAAAGCAGGATGCTTTGACTTCGGCACCAAAAGCGCGCACGATGCGCGCATAAAAGTGCCGAAAGGCGTAGGGCTGCCGCCGTCCGCGTAGGACAAAGCGCGTTAGCGCAGAAGGAGAAGCACAGATGCGGTATTATTTTGAGACGGACTGTCTCGATCTTAAACAGACCCTTGAAAGCGGTCAGTGCTTCCGCTGGAAAAAGACGGAGGACGGCGGTTCCTATGTCGGGATCTCGGAAGCTCATATACTTAAAATAACACAGACCGACGGCGGTGCCGTAATGGAGATGCGGGACGAGAGCGAGACGGATTTCTGGCTGCACTATTTTGACTGCGAGACAGATTACGATTCCGTGATACGGCAGTTCTCTGCGGACAAGGTGTTAAAGAAAGCCGCCGAGGAGAACCGCGGCATAAGGATACTCCGGCAGGAGCCGTTCGAGACGCTCATCAGCTTTATAATCTCGCAGAATAACAATATCCCGCGCATTATCGGGATAATAGACAGGCTTTGTGAGAATTTCGGCGAGAGGATAGAGAGCCCGTTCGGGGATATGTATTCTTTTCCGGGCGCTGAAAAGCTCGCGTCACTGGCACCGGATGACCTCGCGCCGTTAAGGGCGGGATTCCGCACAAGATACATACTTGATGCCGCGAAAAAAGTCGCGGAAGGCACCGTCGATCCCGATGCAATATACAATATGACCTACGACGACGGTAAGGCGTATCTGAAAACAATAACCGGCGTGGGAGACAAAGTCGCGGACTGCGTGCTGCTGTTCGCGTACCACAAGACAGAGGCTTTTCCCTCGGACGTTTGGATAAAGCGTGTGGTGGCGGAATATTACAGCGACGGACTGCCGGAATGTATGGGTGAATATAAGGGTATCGCGCAGCAGTACCTTTTCGAGTATTTCAGAAAACATACAAATGCAGATTAAAGGAAGGAAGATATAAATGGTTTGCGGAAATTGCGGAAAATTTCTGGAGGAGGGAGAGCGATTCTGCCCTGCCTGCGGGACAAGAGTTGAGCAGGTACCGCAGCGTAGTGTTGAGACGGTACAGCCCGAGCGTTACAACAGCGTGACCTATACTCCGGACGCACAGCAGCCCTCCGCATACACGGTGCAGTACAGCTCGCAGCCGGCTGCCGGGCCCGAAGAACCGCAGAGTATTTCTTACAAGCGGGCGGATGCGAAGGAGAAGGAATTTTTCGGCAAAGGCGCATTTCTTCTCTGTCTTTTCATAATAGGATTTCTTGCGGGAACAGCGGGTGCGTTCGCGTACCTGTACTTTTCACTTGTTGGGGTTATATGACTTATTATACCGAATACCGCCTGAAACGGGCATTGAAATTTGCCGCGGTAGTAATTGCCGCGGTCGTCATAGGTATTTTCTTCGGTCATCTTGTTAGCAATTACGAGATGCGGTTTATGCTGTCGCGGAAATATCAGGGTACATATAAGGGTATCGAGATATATACGTCGGGACTTCTCGACGAGCAGAATTTCATATCGCACGCCGAAATGCTCGGCAGCGCTCCCGACAAGCTCACGGAATGCTGCGACAGGCTGTATTTCACCGGAACCGATCTCGATCTTCCCGGAAGCGACGCGGGCTTCGGCTCGGCGCTCGGGCTCACGCAGGACAGAACGGTGTACATCTCGACGCAGAGCTTCAGCTCGTATGTGGTATATCACGAGCTGTTCCACGCCTACGACAACACCCACGGCGATCCGCTCTCGTCCTCGCGGGAATTTATGCAGCTGTACGCCGACAATCACCGTGTTATCCCCGTTTTCGCCGCCGACAGCTCCGCATACGCAGCCGAGTTCTTCGCACAGGCGGGTGCAATGTATCTTCTCATGCCCGACGAGCTCCAGATCGCTGCCCCCGATCTCTATGAGTACTACGATGTGACCCTCGGATTCGGAGAGGGTAAATAAAACTCTGAAAAAAACAAATCCCTGCCGGAAGGCAGGGATTTCTGTCTGTCAAAAAAGGAACTTTTTTGACAGACTTGTCCTACGCGGACGGCGCCTTCTGTCGGTCAGCCCCCTCTGGCACCAAAGGTGCCACCTCTCCCAGCGGGGGAGACACCCTTTAAAAAGGGGTTGGATCCCTAAACTTGATCCCGTAACACGGAGATTTGATAGTCTGCGAATAAAAAAACTACTTTTTTGACAAACTGAAATCCCTGCCGGAAGGCAGGGATTTTTCTGTATGGAAATATTGCTTACTTCATGAACGGGAAGGAGCGGACTATCGCGGGTTCCTTCGCTTTGCCGCTGCATACCTGGAAGAACGCGATGATCTGGAGGATAGAAACTATAAGTATGCAGATCGGAGCCGCAAACCAGCCGAGGAACGGGATTATCATAAGGAATGTGCAAAGTATCTCGGTGATCTGGAGCTTCATAGCCTGTCTTATATGGAACTGGAGATATTTCGAGTCGCGGCTCGCAAGAAGAGCTATAACAACGCCGATAACGCTCAGCATATATGTAGCCATTGCAAAGACCTTGTTGTCGGAAATATCCTTCGGGTCAAACTCCGAAGTGTGATCGTACTGATCGACAGCGGGCTGCTGGTATGCCTGCTGTTGCTGCTGATACTGATATTGCTGCTGGGGTTGTGGCTGAGGAACCGGAGCAGACTGCTGTGCCGCGGGCTGTTCGGGTGCAGCTGCCGCAGCGCCTATGGGCGCGCCGCAGGATGTGCAGAAAGCGGAACCGTCAGGGAACTGCGCACCGCATTTGGTACAAAAAGCCATAATAAATTTCTCCTTTTTGATACTGTATTGAACCGAAGTTCTTATCATAGTTTATTATAGCATTTCATTTATAATTTGTCAATAATCAGAGCCCCGAATTTTGTCCTGTCGGAAAAAACAAGATCCCGGTGACTGCAGCAGCTTCCGCAGGCATCGGGATCTTTTATCACATATTGTTCAGATGATATTTCTTGAATATCGTCGGCCAGTCCTTATAGCTGTAATCGAGGTCTATCTCGTTGGGTATTCCGCTTACCTTTCCGGTGAACGAATACTGCCAGATATAATAGCCGCCGTCGTAGGTCACCTCGTCGCCGACCTGCGCGAGCCATACCGCGTACTTGTCGAGCGTATTCATGTCGAGATATGTCTCTATCCATGACTTGTACGAATAGAACATCGGGAAGTAGTGGTTCTCCATAAGCACTCCGAAGAACGCGTCGATCATATTTGTCAGCTTCTTCTTGCCTATCTTGCCCTGATACTGCTCCTCCATATCGAGGATAACGGGGTACTGTATTCTGTAATCCTTGATCGTCTCAACAAAGAATTCCGCTTCCTCACGCGCTTCCTCGACGGATGAAGCGTAGCTGTAGAAATATACGCCGACATCAATGCCGTATTTCTGCGCTTCCTCGATGTTGCGGCGGAAGCATACGTCCTCTGCCATGGGCTTTTCTTCGGATATGTAGCCTCTCGCGGCTCTTATGATAGCAAATTCAACTCCGGATGCCGCGACGGTCTCCCAGTCTATGCTGTCGCCCTGCGCCCACGAAACGTCGATACCCTTGCGGAATACATCCGGCTCATCGATAAGTATATCTACCGTCATATCCTCGTATTCGTACTCGGGTCTTCCGTCAAGAAGCTGTCCGCTCTTGGTGAGCGTTATCGTCTTGAATCTTGTGTAGGTAGATTCCTCGCTGAGTATTATCTTACCGCTGCACTTTACGTTTGAAGCGGTTCCGACGGTAAGGTGTCCGCTGACATCTATCACGCCGTTCAGCGAGATCGCCATATTTCCGCGGAGCTCAAGCGTACTCTTGGCGACAGTCGTTATTTTGCCGCTCATCTTAACATCGCTGCTTTTATAGAAGCACAGAACGCCCTTGACAAGCGTCTGCGAGCCTTTATACACCTTGACTGATGAGGAGATCTCCGCGAAGCCCCGGTTAAAGACCGTCATATTTCCGGAAACGCCGAGTTCGGCGCTGACCGACGAGCGGAACGAGCCGTAGATATTCAGCTTACCGCCTTTTTTGACATTCAGCGAGCCGTAATTCGACAATGTACCGCCGATAGCCACGGACAGCTCTCCGTTTACGGTGACCTTTCCGGAGGACATTATCTTCATGTGTCCGCCGTCACGCACGCTCAGCTTTGTGTTTTCGGGGACTGTTATTGCCTTTCTTACCTTTATTTCGGCAAGAACATAATATGTACGTCCGGCTTTCAGCTCACTCTGTCCGTCCCATATTGTGACCGAAGCGGCAGCAGCCCGCATCGGAAGCGCGGCGATCATAACTGCCGCACACAGGAGAAATGAGATCAGCACCCGGACGATTTTTCTGTCTCGTATCATATGATCTTCCTTTCGGGGTGCTTATGCTTTTTCTCTATTTTCGCATATTTATGTCGAAATGTCAATATTTTTTCGGCTTTTTCATTTATTTTACGGAATAATGTTCCCGTTTTCCACTTTTTCAACGTTAAAAGCCTGTTAAAAATCGGTTTAAAACCCGCAATTTCCACATTTTGCCATAGGTTTTGAGCACTTTCCACAGCAAAAGGATTACCCGTATTTATTTTTAATCTGTTAAAATTTCACTATTTTTCGGCAGGGGACTTAAAACGACATTAAAAACGCTTGACGATGACCTTTTTTTAAGGTATTATTATTCTGCATATTAAGGCAAACCGTATTTTCAGCGGTAAATCCAATGTTGAAAAGAGAAGTAAAATGCCGCAGACAATTATATCCGCATCTATACTCAATTCCGATCTGTCCGATCTACGGACTACCGCGGCTCTCGTTGACCGCAGCGGAGCGCAGTGGCTCCACTTCGACGTTATGGACGGCGAGTTCGTGGAAAATATAACCTTCGGCAGCTCCGTACTCGGCGCTGTAAAGCCCTATTCACGCGCCTTCAAGGACGTTCACCTTATGGTGGCTCACCCCATAAGGCAGATAAAGCTCTTTGCGGAGGCGGGTGCAGAAAATATCACATTCCATGTTGAAAGCGACTGTGACCCGAAAGAGGTCATCGCCGAAATACACCGCCTCGGTGTAAAAGCCGGCATATCGGTCAAGCCGGGAACTCCCGTTTCCGCGATAGAGCCGTATATAGCCGATGCCGATATGATACTTATTATGACAGTCGAGCCCGGTTACGGCGGACAGGGATTTATACATTCCACCCTCGAAAAGATACGCCGTGTGCGCGAGCTTGCTCCCGACAAGGATATAGAGGTGGACGGCGGCATAAATCCCGAAACTTCGCGCCTTGTCCGTGAAGCCGGTGCGAACGTCCTCGTGGCGGGAACATACCTGTTCCGCGCGCAGGATATGTCCGCAGCGGTTAAGGAGCTGCTCGGCTGAATATCCCGCTGCGGCTACCGGAGCCCCGATATCAGCTCGGCTGCGCCGCTCCCGCATATCTCGTCCCCGTATTCCGTGATATATGCTATGTCGGAGGGCTCGTCGGTCATTTCCCCGAACTCCTCCGCAATGCGGCAGATGTCGCACATAGCCCCGGTGTCCGCGCCGACGATTATGCAGTAGTCCGCACCGAGACGGTATAAAGCGGAGCGTTCCGCCTTCCCGGAAATGCAGCGGCAGAAATGCGCCGCGTCACTAAACGAGCCGACGGTACACATCACGGTCTCCGTTCTGTCCTCCGGCTCCTGCGCCGGCATCACCCCGGTGCCGAGCGTCGAGACATACATCACGCAGCCTCCGTCGTCCGACGGGAACGCTTCAAGAAACAGCCGCTCCGGCTTGTGATCCTTGAACAGCGAGCTTTCGGACTGGAACTTTTTCAGAAAGCCGGTGAGACTGCGCTTGGACTCCGCGCTTCGTGTGCGCAGGCTTTCGCTTTCGAGCGAATAGCGGTCCATATCGCCCCGCGTAAGAACGATCTTTACGGTGTTTCTGCTTAGTGTGTCATAATACATGGCAGTGCCTCCGTTTACCAAATAATATCTTGTAAAGGAAAGAAATGTCTGACAATACATTTGAACTGCTGGATCTTTTCGACAGCGACGTAAAGACTTACGATACCGCTGCCGTAAGGAAACAGCGCAAATCGAAATCAATATACGGCGATCAGCTTATCTGCCTTGCTGCGCTTATGGGAATGAGCGTGTGGCAGAGCGGTCTGCGCGCACTGGTGATATGCCTGGGCTCTGTGCTCGTGTGCGTTATCGCAGACCTCGTGTTCTGCCGTATGACGGGAAAAACATACAATCCGAAGGATCTCTCGACAATAGCCGCGGGACTGTGTATCGCGCTTATGATGCCCGCTGCCGTCAACTACGGCATAGTCGCGGGCGGTGCGTTGCTCGCTATCGCGGTCAAGCATATTTTCGGCGGAAAGGACAACTATATCTTCAATCCGACTTGTGTGGCTATCGCGTTTCTGATAATCTGCTATCCCAACGATATGCTCGTTTATCCTGCCGTCGGCAGCAAGCCGGAGCTCTGGGGCGACACGGGCGTGCAGCTCGTATCCGGTATCGAGAGCTATCTTCTGAAGCTCGGCACCGCGCCCACGGTGAACTACGAGAACATCATGCTCGGCAGCTTTGCCGGTCCTATGGGTACGACGCACGTTCTTGTTATCGCGGTATGCGGCATCTGCCTTATGTTCAGGCGCTCGCTGTCACCGCTCGTAATGCTGTGCGGTCTCGGCTCCTACTGCGCACTTACCGCACTGTTCCCGGTGTTCTCGAATATCGGCGATACGCTTATGCTGGAGATATCCGGCGGATATCTGCTGTTCGGCTTTGTGTTCCTTGCCGCCGATCCGCAGACGATGCCGAAGACCGCAGCCGGAAAGATCGTGTACGGCCTTGTGATCGGTATTGTCGGCTGCCTTTTCCGGCACTTCGGAAAAGTCGAGGGCTCGTTCATTTTCGTACTGCTGATAGCGAACGCGCTTTCGCTCCAGCTCGACGATGCGTGCGCGTATGTCGGCGCAAAGGTGAAGCAGGCTTTCGGATATCTTCGCGACAATATGGGCAGATACGAAGCGCTCAGGGATTCCGCGGAGAACGAGCACAAGCCGAAGCTCACCGATACTATGGAAATTATTGTTCCACCGACGAATTACAATATGCCGCCGATAGACAATAAGGTCACAAAGATCAACCGCAGAAAGTCGAATATTGTAACAAGATATGTCGATAATCTCCGTATCAGGCGGAAAAAGGAAATGCTCGTCCGCAAGAAGCAGGTCAGGGAGAGCGAGAACGACTATATGAACTCCATGCGCCTGATGATGAAGAAGAAAAAGACTCCGGCTCCAAAAACCGCCGAACCGAAGACGGTCACAGGGCATATAATCAAGCAGCCCCGGAAGAGATCGGAGCAGAAAAACAACAAACAGGGACAATGATGCCGTTATTTTCGGATAAGGAAATAGAAACGGCATAAACGGATATACTAATGGAAAACAGGATAAACCTCAAAGACGGTCTGATAAAACAGAATATGGTTTTTATGAGCGGTATGCTGATAGCGCCGGTCATAGCCTGTGCGACAACGCTGGCGAAAAGTCTTGCGCTGTGTTTTGTGTTTTCCGTCGTATCGTTTGCGGCAATTCTGCTCTGCCGCCTTATACCGAGGACGATAGTCTATACCGTGCGCGTCACACTTTATACCGTGGCTGCGGCGGTGTTCTATATCCCCGCGGCGGTGCTTGCCGGACTGATCTTCGGTGAGCAGGTAATAACCTCGGCGGGCGTTTACCTGCCTATCCTTGTGACAAACTCGCTTATCCTGTCGAAGACGGAGACCAGATTTTACCTTGAACCCTACGGGAATATGGTAAAGGACGTGCTGATGTTCATTGTCGGCTTCGATCTCGCGTGCGCGGTCACGGGTATTCTCCGTGAGCTGCTCGCTTCGGGAAGAATAGGCGGCGCGGAGGTACCGGTGCTGTTCACCGTACCCGCGCTCGAAACGACATTCGGCGGATTTCTGTTCGTGGGTATAGGCGCCGGATTGTTCCGCGCGGTGTACAACCGCAGGAAGAAGCTCGCGGAAGAACAGGCGCATGATGACGAGGATTCGCTTGCGGAATACGCGGAGGACATGGGTGAGTTCCTTGTGGGAAAGCACGCGAAGAACGAGAAGATACGCATTTACAAGGCGGCTGTCGGAAAGGCAAAGAACGAGAACGAGCTGCTTGAAATGGAGTTCCTGAGCAACCGCGATGTTCTTGCTGCGTTTGAAGCGATAGTAAGCGATGGTCAGGAGATCACCGCGCCTGCCGCGGATCAGACCGGCACCGCGGAGGATACTGCGGAAAGCGGCACTGACGAAAAGGAGGACTCGGAAAATGGAATGGTTCCTTAACATTATTTCCGCGGCTCTTGCCTCGATATTTGTTCAGAATATGGTGCTCGAACGCGCGCTCGGAGCGAATGTGCTGCTGTACGCGTCACGAAAAAAGGAGCATGTTACCGGCTTTGCAGCCGCGATTGCGTATGTCACGACAGTCTCGGCTCCGCTCGTGTGGCTTTTTGACACGCTGCTCGGCGGGAGCGAGTATTACCGTGTGATAATGCCGCTGCTGTATGTGCTTACGATAGCGGTGATATACATTCTTACGCTTGTCGTAATATGGCGGTTTTTCCCGAAATTGTTCAAATCACTTAAAAGATATGTGCATCTGTCCGTGTTCAACTGCTCGGTCATAGGCGCGCTTTTCCTCTGCTCACAGCAGGGAAAGGACATCTTCGCCTATCTCGGCTACGGTCTCGGAACGGGCATAGGCTTCCTTCTTGCGGCGTACCTGCTTTACGCGGCTTCCGCGAGACTCAACTCGCCGCTTATCCCCGCGGCATTCCGGGGATATCCCATTATGATAGTATATGTCGGTATCCTGTCCCTTGCTCTTTACGCTTTCACGGGATATTCCACATCGGCTCTCTGATGGTGACAGGAAAACAGCAGCTGCATTTTCCGAAAGGAGATATTTGGCTTTGGCAAAGCGAAAATATTATGGCAGAAGAATAAAAAGAACAAAAAACCTTTACCGGAGAAGAAAAACGGCAGGTCAGAAGGTATTCGGGACTGTCGCTCTTGTTGTCGCGGCTTCCGCGATAGCGTTTCTCGGGTTCTGTATAGGCAAGCCCCTGCTTGACTACCTCGGTAATATAAACACCGGGGAGCCGCAGCCTGATTGGACTCCCGCCGCGTCGTATCTGCAGCGGCAGGAGGAACCGCAGAGAACGGGTGATGTTGCGGCGGAGACGGATATCGCCGAACCGGCAGAAGCGGATGAAGCTGCCGAAACCGAAGCGCCTGTCGTTACGGAAGCACCGGAGGTTACCACCGCACCGCTTATTCCGGTAAGCGACGGAAATCTGATCTCGGCGGAGGTACCGGCTTCCGCGCTCGCGAACCGCTCGTCGCTTTCGGCGGTGCTCGCAAAGGCAAAAGCCGGCGGTTACAATTCCGCGGTAGTACAGCTTAAAGACGAGAACGGCAATTTAAGGTACAGGACATCTGTTCCGGAGGTTGCTGGCAGCGATATTGTGACCGGCACAATGACGCTTGACGAGATACTGTCGGCATTTGCGGAAAACGGAATGGTGCCGGTAGCGGAGATAGCGGTGCTGCGTGACGAGGAAGGCTGTGCTTATCTCACGGATATGAGCTACAAGTGCCTTGACGCACCTTTGGTATCGTGGCTCGAAGCGGGAAAGTACCGCTGGGCGAATCCCGAAAGCGACACATTGCGGGAGTATTTCGAGAAGATCACCACGGAGCTCACCGAAGCGGGTTTTGAGAATATTCTGCTTTCTTACGTTATGTTCCCGGATTTCCAGCCGTATGACGCGGAGTGGATACCGGCGAAATTCTTTGATCCCGACAGGTACAAAATGCTGTACAATGTCGTAAGGGCAGGGAATATGATAGAGATGAAGGCTTCCGACGTTATCGGCGAGACCTATGGCAGAACAGCCGAGGTGTTGAACGATGTATCACAGCTTCACGACAACAGGATCGCGGTCATAATAAGCCGTGACGATCTGCCGACGGAGCTCGGATATCCCGCGGACGCAAGGACGCTGCTCGAAACGACGCTTTCGCAGGTATCGAAAAAGACTTTTGGACTTCCGGTAGTTCCCGTGATCGACGGCTCCGGTTTTGATGACGCGGAAAAGTCGAAGATGACTGCGGCTCTCGGCGAGCTTGGATACGAAAGCTATATAATGAGACAATAACCGGCCGAATTTTTGATAAAACGCCGAAAATAATGCTTGCATTTTGTGGGAAAATATAGTATAATAAAGCGTATGCAAAAACCGACACAAAAGAAAGGACAAAAGTTATGGATTTTGAAATTTTGAAGTTAATGGCGGCAACCACCGCAGACCCGAACAGTCAGGGAAGCTGGATGTCAATGCTTATCACCACAGTTCCGCTCCTGCTCCTGATCGTAGTATTTTATTTTATTCTTATCCGTCCCGAGAAGAAGCGCGCAAAGAAGGAAAAGGAAATGCGCGAAAATCTCCAGGTAGCAGATGAGGTAGTTACGATAGGCGGCATCATCGGCAGAGTTCTCAGCATTCAGGAAGAGACCGTTGTCGTAGAGACCGGAAGCGACAGAAACCGTATCCGCGTCCTCAAAACCGCTATAGCCGAAAACCGTACCGCTCACGACGACGTAGAGACCGTTACGATCAAGAAGTGAGAGAGATTTGAGAGAATTTAAGAGGGGGCTCTGCCCCCCAACCCCCGCAAGCCCCCTTTAGAAAAGTGGGCTTGACACCCCAAACCAATGCAGTATTTCAGAGTTCCTTCAATGGGCAGCTCTCATAGAAATGCAGTGGGGTTGGCGAAGATTACATTACTAAAACAACAATAACCGCACAGACTTACAATCTGTGCGGTTTCTTTTACCATATATAGCAGAGAATAGCTAACCGAGTTGCTGCACCCATTATTAGAAGAATGTAGCTACGGATTCGGAGCGGCGCGTTCGCCGCTTGGCGAAGACTCCGTTTTTTAAAGATCAATAATAAGGATAACCGTACAGGATTTAGGTTCTGTACGGTTTTTTTATAATACAAAGAAGAATGTCGCTGCGCAAAACGCTGCGGCGCGTTCGCCGCCCGCAAAGAATAATTGAGAAAAATGCGGAAATACTATCAAGGCATTGAATAATGCAAAATCAGACAACCGAAAGGAAATGATATATCATGAAGATAAAGACAGCTATGCTTATCTGCTCGCTGCTCGTGCTCGTGTTCGCACTCGCGGGCTGTGCCGATAAGAGGGATAATACGTCCGGAACGGGAAGCACAAGCACCACTTCCGGGACTTCGATAGCATCACAGTCCGATATTACGTCCGATACGGATAACGGCGAATATGAAGCGGGAAAAGACGGTATGGTGACCGATGATAACACCGACAGAGACGAAACCTCCGCTCCCGAATCCGATCCGTTCGTGTCCGGAAGTGACAGAGCAGAGGAGGGCGACGAGTCGCTCAGACCCGGTGATGTCACAGACGACGGTATCGTTACAAGCAAAAAAGACAGGGACGGGAAGATAACTTCCGACGAGGCGGCATTCGCCTCGTCTTACATCACAAAGACCATGCTCTCCGATAAAAAGATATGTTGGGGACTCGGTAAGGAGCGCGACGAAAAGAACCGCCCGATCGATGCGGTAAAGGCGGAGGAAAAATATGCCGCGCTCGGCGGAAGATTCCTCACGCCGGACGGCACGATCTGCCTCACTTTCGACGAGGGTTACGAGAACGGCTACACCGCTTCGATACTCGATACGCTGAAAGAAAAAAACGTCAAGGCTGTGTTCTTTGTAACATACGACTACTGCAAATCCTCGCCGGAGCTTGTGCAGAGAATGATCGACGAGGGGCATATCGTCGGCAACCACACATGGTCACACCCGTCAATGCCGGATTGCACACAGAAGGAGGTCTGGTCCGAGGTCACGAAGCTGCACGAGTATGTCAAAAGCGAGTTTGGGTATGAAATGACGCTTTTCCGGTTCCCGAAGGGCGAGTTCTCCGAGCGCACGCTTGACGATCTGCGCAACCTCGGCTATACGAGCCTGTTCTGGTCTTTCGCGTATGCGGACTGGGACACGAGCACCCGCACTGACCCGGCAGAGGCTCTCGCAAAGATCGAGGACTCAACGCACAGCGGGATATACCTTCTGCACGCAGTCTCCGAGACAAATGCGAAAATACTCGGTCCGCTGATCGACTATTGGCAGGAGCACGGCTACTCCGTCGGCGCAGATATATAAAAATAATACCCCGCCGCCAGCGGGGTATTTTTTTTTAATTTAAAAGAAAATTCTCTCTTCTATATAGCTTCTTACGTCGGAAATCGGGATTCTTACCTGCTGCATGGAGTCACGCTCACGAACGGTGACACACTTGTCGGTCTCGCTGTCGAAATCGTAGGTCACGCAGAAGGGGGTGCCGATCTCGTCCTCACGGCGGTAGCGCTTACCGATCGCTCCGGCATCGTCGTAATCAACAGGGAAGTATTTGCAGAGCTCGTCGGCAATAGCCTGTGCGGGTTCCGCGAGCTTCTTTGAAAGCGGGAGAACTGCTGCCTTGAACGGAGCAAGGAACGGGTGGAAGTGCATAACGTTTCTCGTTGTGCCGTCTTCAAGCGTCTCCTCGTCATACGCCTCTGTTACAAGCGCAAGGAACAGACGCTCTACGCCAAGCGACGGCTCGATTACATACGGTACATACTTCTCGTTTGTCTCGGGATCGAAGTATTCGAGCTTCTGACCGCTCGTCTTGATGTGCTGCGTGAGGTCATAGTCGGTTCTGTCGGCAACTCCCCAGAGCTCGCCCCAGCCGAACGGGAACATATACTCGAAGTCCGTCGTAGCCTTTGAATAGAAGCACAGCTCCTCGGGGCTGTGATCGCGCAGACGGAGATTTTCTTCCTTTATGCCGAGAGAGAGCAGCCAGTTCTTGCAGAAATCCTTCCAATAATGGAACCAGTCGAGATCGGTTCCGGGCTTGCAGAAGAATTCGAGCTCCATCTGCTCAAATTCACGAACACGGAATATGAAGTTGCCGGGGGTGATCTCGTTTCTGAAAGACTTTCCTACCTGACCTACGCCGAACGGTATCTTCTTGCGGGTGGTGCGCTGTACATTAGCGAAGTTTACGAAAATGCCCTGCGCGGTCTCGGGACGAAGGTACAGCTCGGATTTGCTGTCCTCGGTAACGCCCTGGAATGTCTTGAACATCAGGTTGAACTGTCTTATATCCGTAAAATTCGCCTTTCCGCAGTTCGGGCAGGTGATGCCCTTGTCGCGGATATAGTTCATCATCTGATCGTTTGTCCAGCCCGCAACGTTCGTGCCGTCGAAATCCTCGATAAGATTGTCGGCTCTGTGGCGGGTCTTGCACTCCTTGCAGTCCATGAGCGGATCGGAGAAGCCGCCGATATGACCGGAAGCTACCCATGTCTGCGGGTTCATGAGTATCGCGCTGTCAAGTCCGACATTGTACTTGTTTTCCTGCACGAATTTCTTCGTCCATGCGCGCTTGATGTTGTTTTTGAGCTCAACACCGAGCGGACCGTAGTCCCATGTGTTCGCGAGACCGCCGTAGATCTCGCTTCCGGGGTAGATAAAGCCGCGGCCCTTACAGAGCGCGACGAGCTTGTCCATTGTTTTTTCTGTGTTCTGCATTTTTGTTGCTTCCTTTCGTTTATTTGTCTATGTCAGCTTTTACTGTCCTGAATACTTCGATATATGTGTCCGCGAAATCCGTGGGTGCGTTCTCGATAGTCTTGTTCAGTTCCTGTACTTTCTTTAGGTCATCCTCCGTAATATCGCTGCCTTTCTGGCAGTAACCTATGAATGTCCGGCAGTTGGTCAGATACTCGCGCTCCGTTTTGATCGAATCGATGATCTTTTTTTGCTGATCTGCATACTGCTCCGGCGGAGTAACGCTCTCAATATCACTTAAAGCGGCATCCATGCTGTCAATATCCTTCAGCGCAGTATCGAATTTTTTCGCTTCAAGGTCATCCGAAAACTGATAACTGCAGTTGGCATACACATGGAACGCTTCCTTTAGAGCTTCGAGATACTCCTTGCCGTCGGACGGAGTGCGGGACGCGGTGCTTGCGGCTGCCGCCGTGGACGATGCAGCGGCAGGTTGTGAGCTGCCGCCGCAGCCGGAGGCTATCATGGACGCAAGAATAAGTGATAACACTATTATATTGTTTCTTTTTCTCATTTCTGTCTCCCTGCTTTATAATATATAGTGTATTATAGCATATTTGGCGGGAAATGTCAATATAAAAGCCCCCGGCACAATCAATGCGCCGAGGGCTGTATGATATTATGACTATCATGATATTAGTTTTAATACATCTTTATCTGCTATTTCAACCATAAAATCTCCGGTAGAATCGTGTATTCCAGCTATAATTGTGTAATTGCCGAATGTTTTTGTATGTCCATCTGAATTCCACGCTTCAATTATATAATCACTTCCTTTGTCAGTATTCATTATTTCATCCACTGCGGAGTCGATTAGAGCTGTACCCAGTATTGCAATTCCATCATTTCCTTTTGCCGGATAAGAGGCTTGAAGTATCATGATTTCGCCTGTCGCTTCTTCAATGATACCACCGTATGATACGTCATAAATGGTATCATTTAAAGAAAATTCAACCATTCCCTCAACTGACTCTTTCTTTGTATAACTATAGGAAGATTTATCTCCTATCTTTTTAAACAGGTCGTCCGGTGTTATTCCGAATGTATTATATTTGGGTATTGTCGGTTCTTGTTCGGTTTGTACAGAAGGTTCATTTGTCGGTGATGACACTTTATTATTGGGTGCTGATGAACAGGAAGATAAAAAAGTGCATATCAGAACGGCTAGTATTATATTATTTAAATGTTTCTTCATATTAGTTTCCTTTCTGATCGTTATCTTATGAATAAAAACGAGCATCCTGTGTCTTTTTATTTATTTTTACGGTTTTTGTGAAAGTGGTTTTAGAGCCGGAATTACCATATTTATCTTTTTTCCAATAGTGTCCGCTTACTTGCACATAAACGTATTTGTTATCTTTAATGTATGATAATATTTCCACATCGCCAAAATATACTCTATCAGTTACCGCTTCTATTACAGAATCTTCGGTGTATGCTTTGGTAATAAAGTCTTTGGCGATGCTTTTTGCTTTGCTGTCGCTGATTTCATAAGTCTCTTCTTCTGTTTCTTTGGGTTTGGATGTTGTTGTAACAGAAGTTTCAACTCTTTCATAACTATATATGCCGCCTGAATTATTACTTGCGCTTCCGCATGACGATAGCAATAAACAACAAATCATCAATAACCCTGACGGTTTAATAATACGTTTTATTTTTCCCATGCAAATTCAAACCCCTTTTCCGTAAATTCATATTTATCATTACCGACGCTGATAAAGTAACCCATATCTATAGCTTCCTGCCAATCGTTCTTGTGGTTCTTTTTAAGTTTGTCGAAACTTATTATTTCACCTTTTTTGTATTGAATAAAATCACCTTTGTTCATAAGAACACCCCCTATGTTTTTTATATTATATCACAACATTTTACAAAAGTCAAGCATTAATTAACGTAAGTTAATTATATATTGACGCAATTGTGATAAAATAGTGTTGGGGTGTTATAATGGTATATGAACTTTACGAAAGAATTAAAAATCTCAGAGCGCAGGTGGGATTATCGCAATCAGAACTCGCAAAACGGCTTGGAGTAACAAAAAGCGCGGTGAATTCTTGGGAATCGGGGACAAATTCACCGTCGCTGAATTATATAATCAAAATGTCTCAGATATTCTCGGTAAGCACCGATTATCTTCTTGGGGTCAATGAAAGATTAACTGTAGATATAACAGACCTTGACGATAATCAAAAGCAGGCTGTTCAGATGATAATTCGTTTGTTTGAAAAAGATAATTTGGAAAAACAAATATAAAAGAAAAGGCTTCCGGCAAATTGCTGCCGAAAGCCTTTCTTATATTAATGCTATTACTCAACTACCTGTGTCCAGCCGAACTCGTCCGGTATTCTGCCCCACTGGATTCCGGTGAGGGTATCGTAGAGCATCTGTGAGATCGGTCCGATCTTGCCGTCGTTGATCTTCATTACAAGATCGCCGTACTTGAGCTCACCGATAGGCGAGATAACGGCAGCGGTGCCTGTGCCGAATGCTTCCTTGAGCGTACCCTTCTTGTAGTTCTCAACTATCTCGTCGATAGAAAGAAGTCTCTCGGAAACCTTGTAGCCCTTTGCGCGGAGAAGCTCGATCATTGACATTCTCGTGATACCGCCGAGGATAGAACCGCGCAGCTCGGGAGTTACTACCTCGTCGCCGAGAACGAACATAACATTCATAGAGCCGACTTCCTCAACATACTTTCTCTCAACGCCGTCAAGCCAGAGTGTCTGCTCGTAGCCCTGCTCTGCAGCTTCTTCCTGACCCTTGAGGGAGATAGCGTAGTTTGCGCCCGCCTTTGTGAAGCCTGTACCGCCGATGACCGCACGGACATACTTCTGCTCAACAAAGATCTTTACAGGCTCAATGCCCTTCTCGTAGTATGCGCCGACGGGCGAGAGTATAACCGCGAAGATGAGGTGCTTTGCGGGGTGAACGCCTACATGATGATCTACCGCGAATACGAACGGACGGATATAGAGGGAGGTGTCCTTTTCTGTGGGGATCCAGTCCTGATCTATCTTTACAAGCTCCTTGATAGCCTTGATGACGAAATCGCCGTCAAAAGTGGGTATGCAGAGACGCTCGCATGATGTATTCATTCTTGCCATATTCTTTTCGGGGCGGAAGAGCTGTATCTTACCCTCGGCGGTGCGGTAAGCCTTCATGCCCTCGAAGCACTCCTGCGCGTAGTGGAGCACCATAGAAGCGGGGTCGAGCTCAAAGGGTCCGTAGGGAACGATGCGGGCATCATGCCAGCCCTCGCCCTCGTCGTAGTTCATTACGAACATATGGTCGGTGTAGTAGTTGCCGAAGCCGAGCTTGGTCTGATCGGGCTTCTGCTTGGGATTTGTTGTTTTCGTGATCTTGATTTCCATAATATTGCCTTCCTTTTTGCATTTTATCCCGTTCGGGATTGTATTCCTATATATTATAGCACTTTTTATGCAATTTGTAAAGATGCAAATTGCAAAGAATGGGGTTATTGACAATTTTTTTGGAATGTGGTATTATCTGTACAGCAGGGTATTCCTGCGCTGATATTCTGTGAGGATAAGCACATTCCGCACGCAGGGCGGGATAATGTGACTGTCCCGACAAGAGCAGCCAAAAATGGCAGGCGGTCAATCCACGCTCCCGGAAGGGAGTGATTGCATATGACTTTTACATACGAAGCATTTGTGCAGACGGGACTACTCATCTGTGCCATAATCAAGCTTGTAATAGACATATACAATAAAAAGAAATAACCGCCTCTGCTTCCAATAGATTGCGGTTATTTCTATAATCTAAATCTTGGGAGCGACCGTTTGTCGGCTGCTCTTGTTGTTTATATTATAACACTTTTTCTGTCCCCTGTCAAGGGACATTTTTTTATTTGTGCAAAGACTTGCAATTTGACGGGAAATATGGTATTATTTAAGTGCGACATAAACCGAATAATATTGTCTTTAACGTGTACTGCTATCTACGGTAGAGGTACAGGCTTTTTCGTCACGTTAAAGATAAGAAATTACGCTTTGCGTTTCGGTTTGTGTCGCAGCAATCGAGCTTGTATTTTTACGGTGCGCAGCTTGATTGCTGCGCATTTTTGTTTGCGCGGATTTTGGCGCGCCGTGGAAAGGAAAAATTATGAAAAAGTTCAGAAAAGCGCTGTCACTGATCCTTGTCGGTGTTGTCTCTGTGACATCACTTGTATTCGGAAGTGTTACAGCAAGTGCGGCAAGTGCAAAGGACATTGTTGCTAAAGCATTGAAGGAGATTCAAAACAGTACATCTATTTCTTTTTCATGGGATTGTGTAAAAAATTTCGCAGAAATGGCAACAAGAGAGAAGG
>JAFPUE010000105.1 GCA_017395555.1 Ruminiclostridium sp.
ATTTGCACACGAAAAATGTTTCCTATTAAAATTTATGTCGCAGATATATTCTACCATATTTTGCGCTAAAAATCAAGAGCTTTCGCAAAATGACTTGAATATCCCGACACAAAGTGCTATAATGAATAAGTCATATCCCGCGAGCCTGTCTCATATTCTGTACAAAAAGCTATGAAAGGACAAGGGATATGGCAAGCATAAAGATACTCAAAAACAAGATACCGTTTATCATCACGCTTTTCTGCTGTGTTACCGTGGCGGCGCTTGCGGCAAGCGTCAGAGCGGGTGATGAAGCGAGAGCGGCCGAAGCGGCGGCAACGACGGCGGATAAACGGGTGATCGTGCTCGACGCGGGGCATGGCGGTCTCGACAGCGGCTGTGTCGCCGTAAACGGTTCCTACGAAAAGGACATCAACCTCGACATTGTGAAGGATCTCGGCGCGCTGCTGACATTCGCGGGATACGAGGTAGTCTATACGCGGACGGACGATGTGTCGATACACGACGACGGGGTCGAGGGCGTGCGCAACCAGAAAATTTCCGATATGGAGAACCGGCTTGAGATCGTGAAAAGCTATCCGGACAGCATATTCATTTCGGTGCATCAGAACCTCTACACAAAGCCGGAATATTTCGGTGCGCAGATGTTCTACACCGGGAACAATTCCGCGAATTTCAAGCTCGCGCGCATTATGCAGGAACTATTCGCGCAGCTTCAGCCCGGTAATGACCGCGAGGTCAAGCTGATCGACAACGGGCTGTATCTTTTCAAGGACACGCAGCAGCCGGCTCTGCTGATAGAGTGCGGGTTTCTCTCGAATCCGGACGACGCGGCTAACCTGAGCAGGCCGGAGTACCGCAAAAAGGTTGCGTTTACAATATACAGCGGGCTTGAAAAATATTTCGGTGAGGAAGTAAAAAGCAAGGAGAAAACAGAAATTGGCGAAGCAGAAAGTTTCCTATATATGCAGTGAGTGCGGACACGTTTACCCGAAGTGGGTGGGAAAATGCACCGAATGCGGCGAGTGGAACACGATAACCGAGCAGGTTGAGCTGCCGAGGGCGGCTGTAAAAAGCGGCAGGACGCTGAAACCGAAAACGCTCGGCGAGATATCGGCGGACGACGATCCGCGCAGGCACACCGGCTCGGCGGAGCTTGACCGCGTTCTCGGCGGCGGGCTTGTTGCGGGCTCACTGGTGCTGCTGAGCGGTGATCCGGGAATAGGCAAATCCACGCTGCTCCTGCAAATATGCAATTATCTCGGCAAGGACGCGAAGGTGCTGTATGTTTCGGGCGAGGAAAGCGAGCGGCAGATAAAGCTGCGTGCCGACAGGCTCGGCGTGAGCGGCGACAATCTGTATCTGCTGTCGGACAACGACTGCGAGGCGATAAACGCGTCAATAATTGAGGAAAAGCCGGACGTTGTGATAATCGACTCGATACAGACGATGCAGATAACCGAGATATCCTCGGCACAGGGCAGCATCACGCAGGTGCGCGAATGCACGTCGCTTTTCATGCAGACGGCGAAGCGCTACGGCATACCGATAATAATTGTGGGTCACGTCAACAAGGACGGCGGAATCGCGGGACCGAAGGTGCTGGAGCATATTGTTGACACGGTGCTGACATTTGAGGGCGACAAGCAGCTTTCATACAGAATACTCCGTGCGGTGAAGAACCGTTTCGGCTCCACGAACGAGATCGGCGTTTTCAGAATGAGCGACAAGGGTCTCGAAGAGGTGGCGAACCCGTCCGAGATGCTCCTGTCCGGCAGACCGTCCGGTATCAGCGGGATAAGTGTATTGTGTACGCTCGAAGGCTCGCGTCCGCTTCTTTCGGAGGTGCAGTCTCTTGTCACAAAGACCGGCTTCGGCAATCCCCGACGCTCTGCCGACGGCTTTGATTACAACCGTCTCTGCCTGATACTTGCCGTACTCGAAAAGCGCACGGGCTATCTTTTCGGGCAGTTCGACGTTTATGTGAATATCACGGGCGGTATGCACCTTGACGAGCCCGCCGCCGATGCCGCGGTTGCTCTCGCGCTGTTTTCGGGACTGTGTGACCGTATTCTCCCCGAAGATCTCGCAGTATTCGGCGAGATCGGGCTCGGCGGCGAACTTCGAGCCGTCCCCCATGCCTCCGAGCGCGTCCGCGAATGTTCCCGTCTCGGATTCAAGACCTGCATAGTGCCAAAGGCAGTCCTCCCGTCACTCGAAAAACGCGACTGCTCCGGCATCCGCGTCATCGGTGCCTCAAACCTCGCCCAGCTCTTCAAAGCCGCCGAGAGCCTTTAGACGGGGGCTCTGCTTCGGCTGCTCTTTATGCACGCAATCCTTTTGTTGTCACTTTTATACGCGCTTCGTGCGCGTTTTTGGTGACAACGTCCGCAGCATCGTGCTGCTGCGCGCTTTTGGCAGCCTACTCGCGGCTTCGTGCCGCGACCCTCAATCCCCCGCAAGGTCTGTCGGTCAGCCCCTCTGCCGTTTTCGCAAGCGAAAACATCACCTCCCCGGTTATCGGGGAGACCACCCTTTGGAAAAGTGGGCTTGACACCCTACGGCACGATGCCGTAAGGAAGTTTCCAAAAGCGCGCACGATGCGCACA
>JAFPUE010000106.1 GCA_017395555.1 Ruminiclostridium sp.
CCCGAACCCCCTTTCAAAAAACTTTTGATCGCTTCGCATTTAGATTAGAAAGTAAGTGCGCCGAATGAAAGAATAGATTATATGAAAATTGGATTGTATGTTCATGTGCCGTTCTGCCTGTCAAAATGCCCGTACTGCGACTTCTATTCCGTCCCGTACAGCCGTGAGAAAGCGCGGGAATACGCCGGAGCAGTGATACGCAATATCCGGCATTACGGCGCGCAGTATGACACCGTGTATCTCGGCGGCGGGACCCCGATTCTGCTTTACGAGCATATCGGTGAGATACTCGCTTCGGCGGATATCGCGGACGGTGCGGAGATCACCGTCGAGGCTAACCCCTGCATGGCTCTGCCGGATATCCTGTCTGCGCTGCGAAAAGCGGGCGTGAACCGGCTGTCTCTCGGCGTTCAGACAATGAATGAGCGGGAGCTTGCGTTTCTCGGGCGCAGACACACTGTAAAGCAGGCGGAGGACGCGTTCGCGAATGCCCGCAATGCCGGTTTTGACAACATCTCCGCGGATATGATGATCGGGCTTGAAAGGCGGACCCACGCGGATATCACCCGCACGGCGGAACGTCTCGCGGAGCTCGGAGCCGCGCACATCTCCGCCTATATACTGAAAATCGAGGAAAACACGCCGTTCGCCGCACGCCCGCTTGATCTGCCGGACGAGGACGAGAACGCGGAGCTGTATCTGCACACCGTCCGCACGCTTGAAAGCCTCGGCTTTAAGCAGTACGAGATCAGCAACTTCGTGCGTCCGGGCTTTGAGAGCCGGCATAATCTGAAATACTGGCGCTGTGAGGAATACATCGGCATAGGCGCGGCGGCGCACTCGTACAGCGGCGGAAAGCACTTCTGCACCGCACGGGACATTGACGCGTTCATATCCGCGCCCGTACAGGAAACCGCCGTCACCGACGATAACGCGGGCGGCTGGGAGGAATACGCTATGCTGAAGCTGCGGCTGACCGAGGGGCTTACATTCGCGGAAGCGGAGCGGTTCGGCAGGGCAGAGGAGCTGCGAAATAACGCGGGAAAACTGCCGCGCACACTCGTGACCGTCACCGGAAGCGGAGTTTCGCTCACACCGGAGGGCTTTCTCGTGTCGAACGCGGTGATCGGTAAAATAATTTTTGGCTGATATGGAATATATAACTATCGGAAATGTAAAAATAAAAAAGACCGCCGCACTCGCACCCATGGCGGGAGTTGCGGACACGGCGTACCGCACGGTGATGAAGAGCTTCGGCGCTTCCTACGTCGTCGGCGAAATGGTGAGCATAAAGGGGCTCGCGTACAGTGACCGCAAATCCGCGGAGCTGCTGACCGTGAGCGATGCGGAAAGACCCGCCGCGGTGCAGCTTTTCGGCTGTGAGCCGGAGTTCGTACCCGCCGCAGTCGAGATCGCCGAGCGCTACTCGCCGGATATCATCGACTTCAACGCGGGCTGCCCCGTCCCGAAAGTCGCGGGCAACGGCTCGGGCAGCGCTCTTATGAAAGACCCGAAGCTGTTCGGGGAAATGGTGAGCGCGATCGTGAAGGTCTCGCACGTTCCCGTCACCGTGAAGATACGCGCGGGCTGGGACTCGGAGCACATCAACGCCTGTGAGATAGCGCATATCGCGGAGGAATGCGGCGCGGCGGCTGTTGCGGTACACGCCCGCACTAAAACGCAGATGTACACCGGAAAAGCCGACAGAAGCATTATCACTGCTGTGAAGCAGACCGTGAAGATACCCGTTATCGGCAACGGCGACGTTGACAGCGTGGAGAGCTGTGTTTCGATGTACCGCGAGACGGGCTGTGACCTTGTGATGATAGCGCGCGGTTCTTACGGCAACCCGTGGCTGTTCCGCGACATCGACGACTTTTTCGGGGGCAGACCCCCGCAGTCACCGCCGACGCTTGACGAGCGGCTTGACGTTATGACGCGGCAGATAGAGCTGCTTGTGAAATGCAAGGGCGAATATACGGGTATGAAGGAAGCCCGTGCGCAGGCGGCGTTCTACCTCAAAGGTATGCCGTGTGCGGCAAAGTACCGCGGAATGTGCGGAAAACTCACGCAGATAAACGATCTTTACGAGCTGATAAAGCTCATAAAGTCAGAAAATACAGAATTATAAACAAAAAGGAAGGTAACACAATGATCGCATTAATTACCGGGGCAAGCTCCGGAATGGGACGTTCGTTCGCGAAGATACTCGCGAGGCGCGGCTTCAATCTCGTTATCGTCGCAAGACGCAGACAGCGTCTGCTTGAGCTCAAGCACGAGCTTGTGAAGGAATACGGCGTAAAGGTCAAGGTGCTGTGCCACGATCTTTCCGACGCGGACGAATGCAGACAGCTCTACGAGGAAGTCGAGAAAGCTAACATCGACATACTCATAAACAACGCGGGCTTCGGCGTATTCGGAAAATTCACCGAGACCGATCTTGACAGCGAGCTGAAAATGCTTGACGTAAACATCAGGGCGGTGCATATCCTCACAAAGCTGTTCCTGCAAAAGTTCGAGAAGCGCAACTACGGCTATATCCTCAACGTCGCGTCTCTCGCGGGATTTATGGCGGGGCCGTGGTTCTCGTCCTACTACGCGTCGAAGAACTATGTATTGCAGCTCACAAAGGCGCTCTACGAGGAGCTTCGTTCGGAGCACTCGAACGTATATATCGGCGCGTTCTGCCCGGGACCCGTGAACACGGAGTTCAACAATGTTGCGGGCGCGGAGTTCGCGGTAGGCGGTCTCGACGAGATGCAGGCTGCCGAGTACGCGATAGATAAGATGTTCGACGGTCAGCTCATCATCGTTCCGTCGCTGTACGCGAAGCTCATCACCGCGGCAGCGAAGGTTGCGCCCACAAAGGTGATGCTTGCCGCAACGGGAAAGGTGCAGCGCGCAAGGACTGTGCATGAGCACGGCTCCGAGCTCGAACCTCCCGTGAACACCGGCGCGGACATGAAGCTCCGTCTCACCGAAGAGGAGCTCGATCAGGCAATAGCCGGAATGCGCGACGATATCAAAGATATCAATGGTATCTGAGACTGCGCTGACGCGCTTTGTCCTTCCGGACGGGACCGGCATTACGCTTTTTGGCACTTTATTGCGCACATCGTGTGCGCTTTGGGTGCCAAAGTCAATGCTTCCTGCATTGACCCGGCTCGCGGCGGCGAGTCGCCGCTGACAATACGCACTTGTTCCCTTCAAGGGGCGAGTGCAGTGGGCGTATTATGACATTAAATTTCAATAAAAAGGAGAAAAAAAACATGAGCGAATGTACACACAACTGTGAGACCTGCGGGGCTGACTGCGCCTCGCGTACTGCGGAGAGCCTGCTTGCACCGCAGAACGAGCTTTCCGATGTAAAGAAGGTGATCGCCGTCGTATCGGGCAAGGGCGGTGTCGGAAAATCCCTCGTGACCGCGCTTATGGCGAATGCCGCACGCAGCAAGGGCAAGACCGCCGCGATACTCGATGCGGACGTTACCGGACCCTCGATACCGAAGCTGTTCGGTATAAGGGATCGCGCACAGGGGACAGAGACCGCGCTTTTCCCGGCGCAGTCGAAAAACGGCGTGCGCATAATGTCGGTGAACCTGCTTCTCGAACACGAGACAGACCCCGTCGTATGGCGCGGACCCGTTATCGCGGGCGTTATCAAGCAGTTCTGGTCTGATGTTATCTGGGACAAGGTGGACTATATGTTTGTGGATATGCCTCCCGGAACCGGCGATGTTCCGCTGACCGTATTCCAGTCCCTGCCCGTTGACGGCATTATCGTGGTAACAAGCCCGCAGGAGCTTGTCGGAATGATCGTCGAGAAGGCGGTAAAAATGGCGGGCATGATGAATATTCCCGTTATCGGCATCGTCGAGAACATGAGCTGGTTCGAGTGCGACGAATGTCACAAAAAGCATTACATCTTCGGTGACAGCCGCATAGACAAGATAGCCGAGGAGCACGGCATAAAGAATGTTGCCCGCCTCCCGATCAATCCTTCCTTCGCACAGCTCGGCGACTGCGGCAATATCGAGAATGTCCCCGATATTCTCGCCGATTTCGCAGAGAAGGTGCTCGGCTGATCTGCGCTGACGCGCTTTGTCCTTTTGTGGTCACTTATATGCGTGCCTCCATGCACGCTTTTGGTGACCACTGCCAATGCCTCCTGCATTACGCGGACGGCGCCAGCCTGCTCGGCTGGATCGAGCAAGGGCAAAGCCCTTGACCCGAATCCCGTAACACGGAGATCTGAAAGCCACATAAAAGAATACCGCACAGTGCTTTTTGAGGCACCGTGCGGTTGTTTTATTGCTTATTTTCGGGCTTTGCCGAATATTTCCGGAGCCTGTTGCTCTCGTCGAACTCCTCCGCGCTGTCAACGCTCCCCGCAGGTATCATTCCCGTGCAGTCGGTACTGCTCACCGTGCCGGTAAGGCACATATCGTCGTGAAGCGGGAACTCGTTGTGCGAGCCGCGGGCTTTCTTTTTCTTATCCATGATATCACTCCGTTCCGATGATAGTATGTGTATGAACGGGCGGAAAATAAGAGGAGATGTATTACGGGTATTTTTGCCTTTGCGTCGGCAGAGAAAATGAAAAACGGTTACATTGTATTACAGTGTAACCGTTATTTTTATTGAAATTTATCGCGAAACCACACGTTCTCCGCCGTGAACTCCTTCCCGTCGAGGTAGGAGAGTATCCCCGCGTCGGTGGTGAACTTAAACGTCAGCTTGTAGCTGTAAAGCGCCTGATATTTGTAGCCCTTTTCTTTGTTCACGCGGTTTGAGCCGTATTTCCCGTCGCCGAGCAGCGGGTGACCGATGTACGCCATGTGTGCGCGTATCTGGTGGGTGCGTCCCGTGACGAGATCGACTTCGAGCAGGCTGTCGCCGTCCGCGTTGACGGACAACACGCGGTATTTCGTGACAATGGTGCGGTTTTCGGGGGTTTTTCTGTCCGATATGACCACGCGGTTCTCGCGCTCGTTCTTATAAAGGTATGCGGTGAGGGTATCCTCGCGCTTGTCGGGAACACCGCACACAGCGCACAGATACAGCTTTGTGAGCTCTCTGTCGCGTATCTTCTGATTGAGTATTCGCAGGCTCCCGGCGTTTTTTGCCGCGATGACTATGCCGCCGGTATTGCGGTCAATGCGGTTGCACAGCGCCGGTGCGAAGCACATCTCGTCCTCCGGGCGATACTCGCCCTTTTCGCGCAGATACCGCTGTATGCCGGCGATGAGGGTATTGCCGTTCCCGTCGGAGTCCTCATGCACGAGCAGCCCCGGCTCCTTGTCCGCGAGCAGGATATTTTCGTCCTCGTACAGAACGTGTATATCAGGGGCGTTATCCGCTACGGTATTCACGGGCTTTTCCGACAGCATTTCCTCCGGCGCATAGACGCTGATCTCGTCGCCCTCGCACAGCTTGTACGCGGGCTCGGTGCGCTTTCCGCCGATCTTTATGTCCTTCTTGCGTATCAGCTTGCAGACTGCCCCCTGCGACATTGCGGGGAAGGTCTTGAGCAGGAACCTGTCGAGACGCTGTCCGGCGGAGTTTTTACCGACGGTGAGCTTACGGTTCAACGCATTATCCTCTGGAATCCGCGCTCTTCAAAATACTCGATCGCCTCCGACATAAACTCATTCGGATTGGAGCATCTTTCGCTTACCGCGGGCAGCCGGTCAACGGCTTTTGCCCATTTTTCCTCTGTCTCGGGATCGTCATCCGCGGAGAACCACAGCTCATTGCGCCACATCTTGTATTTAAGGCATACGATATAAGGCTTGTTCATACTTCCGTCCTTTTGCGAACGTAAATCAAAAATTCGCATATAATATTATGGCAATACCGAGCGTACAGTTCGGTATTGCCTTGCAGTCAGATCACTGGATAGCGACAATATTCATCAGGAGCTTGCCGTTGCCGTCGATAGTGATAACGCCGTAGGAGGGCTTGTTCTTGCCTCTCGGGGAGTCTATCGCACCGGGGTTCATGACATAAACGCCGTCTATGCACTCGGTACGGTACATATGGGTATGACCGTAGAGGGCTACCTTGCAGCCGCGGTTCTTTGCCTCGTTTACGATCGGATCGAGACTTCCCTGGACGTTATGCTCATGGCCGTGTACGCAGAGTATCTTATATCCGGCAGCCTCAATTACCTCAAGGGACTTATGCTTACCGTAGTCGCACTCGCCGAGAACATAGTAGAATGTCATTTCGGGGTGTTCTCTTTTGACATCGGCAAATTCGTGCTCACCGTCGCCGAGATGTATCACCATATCCGCGTCGAGGTTCTTCTCAACAACGGCTTTATACTTGTGATAGTCCTTATTGGTATCGGAAACTACAATGATCTTCATGATGACCTCCTGTTCTCCCTCTTGGGCAGACCCAATTTTCAAATACTATTATAACATTTTCTGTCACATAAGTCAAATGTTTTTTTACAAAAATCTGAATTTTTTGTTAACTTTTTTAGTCAAAACATCATTAATGATAATTAATAATTGTGGAGTCGGCTTCGCAGACATATCTGAATCGTGCGGTATTGCCTGAAGACTTTTGCGTACAGATCACGGAATGCGGAAAGCGGAAACAAAGAAAACAAGAATAAAAGCCGTGATCGCGGCATATCTTTTGAAGGGAGGGAAGAGAAATGGGCATAAACATCGACAGCCTTATTGCTGCTGCGAGCAGGAAGCTCGGCGTGCCGGAGGAGAAGATACGCTCTGCTGTCAACAGCGGCAACGTTGCGGAGCTGAGATCGTATCTCGGCGAGGACGGCAACCGCAGGCTGGACAGGGTAATGAATGACGGCAGCGCCGCAGAGGAGCTGCGGAAGAAATACATGGCGGGCAAATAATATCTCACGCCGCCGTCCGGAAAGGAATGACAGCCGTGGCAGAGCTTGACGATATAACGGGACTGCTCGGCGGGCTTTTCGGCGGCGGCTCTGACGGCAGCGGTCCCGACATTGACCCGGAGACGCTGCTCAGAATACTTGAGATCATCTCAAAGCTCGGCGAGAACGACAAGAACACGGAGCTGCTGAATGCCCTGCGTCCGCATCTTCGCGCCGAGAACCGTCCGAAGCTTGATCGCGCGGCGAATCTGATGAAGATAATGAGTATTCTCCCGCTCCTGCGGGACGGCGGATTCCTCGACGGCATTTTCGGTCAGCGCAGATAGCTTTCCGCTTCGTCACGATTCGGATACGCGCGCTGTGCGCGCAAATGCAGGAGGCATTGAGTTCTTTGTCAAAACGCCGCATGGAGGCGGCGATAAAAAACAACGAACACCACAACTTATCACTTATCACTTATCAATTTTTTTCGGGGGTTACTATGGATTGGAAGAAGGAAACCATGAGTGCCGCGGAGCTCGAAAAGCGGCAGAGGGAGTATATGAGCGCAGCTATGACCATGATGAAGCGCTCGGTACCGGCGGCAACAACGGCAACAGAATCGGAAACCGTAACAGCAGCGGCGCCGCCGTCTGCCGGCGAAGCCGGCACAAACGGCGGCAGACCGGGAGCGGCAGTCCCGGCGGCGGTGAGCGAGCCCGTCAAGGGCGAGGCGAATGAGCCGACGGTCAGGGCGGAGCCGGCGCAAGCCGACGCGCCGCCGCAAGCCGCTCCCGTCACCCCGGAGCCTGCGGAAGCTCCGGAGGCGGAACCGGACGCAGAGCCCGACGGCGAACCTCAGCAGGACGAGAAGCCGAGACCCGACGGCGAACCGCAGCCCGATACCAACTACGGCGTATATACCGCGGATGAGCTGCTGAACGGGGAGTATAACGGCGACGGGCTGAAAAAGGCGGCGGAGATACTCGAAGAGATGACCCGCAATACGGCGATGATGAAGAAGCTCGCGGACGGCGGGGAAGACCCCGATACCACGGATTTCCCGGACTTCTCCGGCAGCGCGGACTGCGAAAGCGAGGGCTCCTTTCGCGAAGAAACGGAGGAATGCCGGGAAGAGAAAGTCCCGGCGGAAGGAAGCGTCGCGTCCGATGAATGACGGCGGACTGCTCGGCGGGCTGCTGTCCGACAGCGACACTCTGCTTATCCTCGCGGTCTGTTACATACTTTACAGGCAGGACGCGGACAAAACGCTTATCCTCGCGCTGCTTTCAATTCTTATCGGCTGACCGTATAAAACCGTAAAAAACGCGGATAATATCATTGCCGCACATAAAAGCGGGAAAAACAGACGTGACTCGAAGTTTTCTCCTATATGCGCGCATCGTGCGCGCTTTTGGAAAACTTCTCCTGCGCATCCTTGCGGACTCGAAGTTTTCTCCTGCGCATGGTTGCGGACCGAAAGGAAGATCACAATGGGAAAGAACAAGAAGAACAAGCAGCAAACTGCCGCTTCCGACAAGGAACAGGGCGGCAGGGAAAGCTGCCGGTAAAGAAACGGAACGTCCTCTTGCCTCATTTTGAGTGAGAGGGCGTTTTTTCTTGACAAACAGGTATAAATGGGTGTATAATATATTCGTATGTGATTTTCCCGCCGGGTATAACGGAGGATATGATGAACGCTGACATAAACGGTATCAATACGAACTATATCGACAAGGGCGAGGGCGATATCGTCCTGCTGCTTCAGGGCTGGGGAACGAGCGTTGACCTCTATTCCGCCGTCATAGACAAAGCCGCGGAGAAGTACCGCGTTCTTGCCCCCGATATGCCGGGCTTCGGTGCAACTCCCGAGCCTACCTCGCCGTGGCACGTCGGCGATTATGCCGATTTTATCATCGCCTTCTGCGAAAAGCTCGGTGTGCGGGAATGTATCATATTCGCCCACAGCTTCGGCGGGCGCGTGACATTGAAGCTGACCGCGCGGGAAGCTCTCCCGTTTACGATAAAGAAGATAATCCTCACCGGGGCGGCGGGCATACGGCACGAGCCGTCCGAGGAAGCGAAAAAGAAAGCCGCCGCATATCAGCGCGGCAAGAAATTCCTCTCGTCCGCGCCGATGAAAGCGCTGTTCCCGAACGCACTCGAAAACCTGCGCAATAAGCACGGTTCCGCGGATTACAGGGCGGCAAGCCCGATGATGCGGCAGGTGCTCGTGAACACGGTCAACGAGGACTTGACACCGCTGCTGCCGAAATGCACGCCGGAAACGCTTTTGTTATGGGGGCGCAACGACGATGCCGCACCGCTGTGTGACGGCGAGCAGATGGAGCGCGAAATGCCCGACGCGGGGCTTGTCACCCTCGACAACGCGGGACACTTCGCCTTTATTGAGCAGCAGTATATGTTCCTGCGCGTCCTCTCGTCCTTCCTCGAAATACCGCTTGACTGACATCTACAAAAGGAAAAAACTATGACAGTTTTGTTTCACATCTTGTTTTACGCGGCACTGCTCGCGAACTTTACCATTAATTTCGTACATTTCATGCACATGTTCCAGCTCAACTCGTACAGCGCGAAGGAGCAGTACGAGTGGCGGAAAAAGAACTCGCTGGACGTGTTGAACCGCTGTTTGTGGGCTTTGATCTACGGGCTCACGGCGGCTATGTTCGCAATATGCGCCCTCTTTGCACACGATTCTCCGTTCTTTATTGCTATGTGCGATCACCTGCCGATTTACGGCGCGGCCCTGATGACAGTGGGCTGTGTGCATGGACTGTGGGCGCTGAGAAAACCTGCGAAGAAGAAGCTCGTGTTCACACCCCGCGTCATAAGAATGTGCGTCACAATGACGATAATTTACGGCGCGGTTTGTTCGCTGTCATTCGTATTCCTGCATGAATCGAAGCTGTATTTCGCAGTCGCCGCGCTTCTTCCGGCATTCTGCGTATATATGCCCTGTCTCGCGAACCTTATCAACAAGCCGATCGAGAAGGCGATAAACAACCGCTACATCAACGACGCGAAGCGCATCATAAGCGAGCTGCCGAACACGACGGTCATCGGCATCACCGGCAGCTACGGCAAGACCTCCACAAAGTTCTACCTTGAACGTCTCCTGTCCGCAAAGTACAACGTGCTCATGACCCCGGGCAGCTTCAACACCACAATGGGTGTGGTCAAGGTCATCCGCGGCAGTCTCAACGCCACGCACGAGATATTCCTCTGCGAAATGGGCGCGAAGGGTGTCGGCGAGATAAAGGAGATCTGCGACATCGTCCACCCGAAGCACTCCATAATCACATCCATAGGCGAGCAGCACCTTGAGACATTCGGCTCCGTCGATAATATCATCAAGACCAAGTTCGAGATCGCGGACGCTGTCACGGACGGCACCGTCTTCCTCAACTACGACAACGAGTTTATCAGAAATCACGGCACGGACAAGAACCGCATAACCTACGGCATCAACGGCGGGGATTGGGATTACACCGCCGACAACATAACCGTCACCGGAAAGGGAACCACCTTCACCGTACATCACGGCGGCGAGGAAAAGCAGTTCGCGACGAAGCTGCTCGGCGAGCACAACGTTCAGAATATCCTCGGCGCTATCGCCGTATCGCACGAGCTCGGCATATCGCTTGACGAGCTTGTATATCCGGTAAAGCGCCTTGAAGCGGTACCGCACAGAATGCAGATACTCGACAAGGGCAGCGGCGTTACCATAATCGACGACGCGTTCAACTCAAACCCGGCGGGTGCGAGAGCCGCGCTGAAGACCCTCTCGATGTTCGATGCGCTGCGTATCGTCGCAACTCCGGGAATGATCGAGCTCGGCGAGCGCGAATACCAGCTCAACAAAGAGCTCGGCGAGTATGCGGCCGGCTGCTGCGACATTGCCATTCTTGTCGGCGAGCGTCAGGCTCCCCCCATTAAGGAAGGCCTGCTCGCGAAGGGCTTCACCGAGAACCACATTATCGTCGCCCATGACCTTAACGAAGCGATGAAAGCCGCCTATTCCATTCAGGCGGGCCGTAACCGCGTCATTCTCCTCGAAAACGACTTACCGGACAACTTTTGAGAAATGAATAATGAATAATGAATAATGAATAATTGTGGTGTCGTCCTTCGGACGACAATATCTGAATCGTGACGAAGCGAACGGTAATGCTTTCCTTTTAATTAATTTGTTTAAAAGATAATTTGGTGTTATTCTAAGGTTGTTGAAATGAAGATTTATTGCGATTATTGCGGCTCGCAGATCGAGACCGCCGAACACAGAAACTGCCCGAACTGCGGAGCTGCCTTTGCTCTCGATAGGGAGCTGCTCGATGAGAAAGAGCGTGTGAGAAGACTCAACGAGCTCGACGAGCAGCAAAGAAAGCTCGATCTCGAACGGCAGAAGCTCGAAAAACGTAACAGTGTGATCAGAAACGTAGCCGAACCGGTTGTAAAGAGCGCGGCAAAGGTTATCGTTATCCAGGCGGCCATATGGGTGATCGTCTCCGTATCGGTGATGATAATTGTAATTATCGTCCTCTTTGCACGCGCATCTTATAACAAAGGCCGTTCCTACGAAAGCTCCGGAAAGACCGCAAAAACGACTGCGGTACCTTACGATGATACTTGCGATGATACTTACGATGATACTTACGATGATACTTACGATGATACTTACGATGATACTTACG
>JAFPUE010000107.1 GCA_017395555.1 Ruminiclostridium sp.
CGATATGGTGAGTATTCTATACGCATTGATCGAACTGATCGGTGAGATAATGCCAATCTAACATACTAACGCTTCTCAAATCGGAGCGTTGTTAGTTCTTTTTCGCGATTGGATTCATTCCAAACGCAAATAAAAAGAGACTAACCACCGTGCTTTCGTCAGGGCCGGTGGTTAGTCTCTAACCATCTAACTGCTCCGAGACAAGGAAGTCTCAAAGAAGTTTTCCAAAGGCGTGCAAGGACGCACGCATACAAAAGAAAACTTCGTGAGAGCAAATTCCCTTGCCCTCTTGCTATTGCTATTATAACACAGTTTACCGCCGTTTGTCAAGCGGCTTTTTCTTTTTTTCGGCGCGTCGTGCGCCGTTTTGGAAAAAGCCTTATTGCCTCCTGCAATGTAGATTATACTTGTCAGCGGTGCTTTTTTTGCGGGGATATCTTTACAAAATACATACCTATATGGTATAATAAAAGCTACGAATGAAGAAGGTGACACATTGAAGCTGATAGAATGTAAGGACTTATGTATGAAATACGAGGGCGTGACCGCGTTCGAGGGGCTGACGTTCTCCGTCGAGGAGGGCGATTTTGTCTGCATCGTCGGTGAGAACGGCTCGGGCAAATCCACGCTGATAAAGGGGCTGCTCGGGCTGAAAAAACACAGCGGCGGCAGCATCGTCTTTGACGGCGTGAAGCCCAAGGAGATCGGTTATCTCCCCCAGCAGACCGCCGCGCAGAAAGACTTCCCCGCTACCGTGTGGGAAGTCGTGCTTTCCGGCTGCCTTAACCGCAACTCCTTTTTCCCGTTCTACACGAAGGAGAACAAGGAGCGTGCAAAGCGCGAGGCTGCACGAATGAAGATCGACGGCATTCTCCGCCAGAGCTACCGCTATCTTTCCGGCGGTCAGCAGCAGCGCGCCCTGCTCGCACGGGCTCTGTGCGCAACCGAGAAGCTGCTGCTGCTTGACGAGCCGGTGTCCGGGCTTGACCCGATCGTCACGTCCGAGATGTACGAGGTCATTCACGAGCTCAACCACAGCGGCGTTACCGTCATTATGGTCACTCACGATATCCACAACGCCGTGCATTACGGCAACAAGATACTGAATATGTCGCGGAATGATTACTTTTTCGGCTCCACGGACGATTATATCAAGACAGACTCGTTCAGGGCAATGTCGCGGGGCTGTTTTCACGGGGAAGGGGGCTGTTTCAGTCATGGCAGATGAGCTTATCATGCTGTTCGGCTACCCGTTCATGCAAAGGGCGCTGATTGTCGGTATCCTCGTGTCGCTGTGCGCGGCGCTGCTCGGCACAAGCCTTGTTCTCAAGCGGTATTCCATGATCGGCGACGGTCTTTCCCACGTCGGCTACGGCGCTTTTGCAATCGCTGCCTCTGCGGGTATCGCCCCGCTCGGTTTCGCGATCCCCGTCGTCATCGCGTCGGCGTTTCTGCTGCTGTACATCACGCGCAAGGGCAAAATGGGCGGTGACAGCGCGATCGCGATACTTTCGAGCAGCTCCCTTGCGATAGGTATGGCAGTCGTCGCGATCAGCGGCGTTTCGATCGACATCAACAGCTATATGTTCGGCAGTATTCTCGCGCTGAAAGAGGAAGATGTCGCGCTGTCGATAGTGTGCTCGGTGATCGTGGTGCTGCTGTTTATCCTGCTGTATCACCGCATTTTCGCGGTCACGTTCGACGAGAGCTTTTCCGGCGCAACCGGCATACACACAAATGTCTATAACACGTTCATTTCCGTGCTCACCGCCGTGGTCATCGTCGTTGGTATGCGGCTCATGGGCGCGCTGCTGATATCGAGCCTGATGATATTCCCGTCGCTTACGTCAATGCGCCTGTGCAGGAGCTTCCGCGGCGTGACGATATGCTCTGCGGCAGTCTCCGTCGCCTGCTTCACGGCGGGTCTTATCGCGTCCTATTTTGTGAATATCCCCACCGGCGCAGGTATCGTTATACTTAATCTGATAGTATTCCTGCTGTTCGCACTGATCGGGAAGATTTTGAGGAGAGACAACTGAGAGAGATTTTTAAGAGATGTCGCTCCCGCGGGGCGCGCGGAGTCCGCCGGCGGCGAGTCGCCGCTGACAGTCCGCCGCACAAGTGAGGTTTAGACTTAAAGTCTTGCATAGGCGGCGACTCTACCTCCCATACAGATATAAGTCAAAGCCCGTCACTCCTTTCCCCAATACATCAGTGGGGAGACAGATTCGATCATCTTGTGCGATCAGGAAGCGGGTAAGAAGCTCTGCCGCTACGCACAATTCTTCCATATCATAGAAATAAGCCCCGTGCCGATGGCACGGGGCGCTTGTTTGCGATATAGAAGAATTTCGCGGAGCGGCAGAGTTTATAACGGGCTGCACAGTGCGCCAAAAGGTTTGAATCTGTCTTTCCGTTACTGTGACTCAAATAGTAGAAACATAAGTATCAGCTTTATCTGCGGCTGTCAATGAGTCGCCGCCGGCGCATTGTCAGCGGCGACTCGCCGCGCCCAGTCGTCGAAGCCTTTCTGCACTCTGTCGTAGGTCTCATAGCTTACGGAGGGCAGCTTTCCGTTGCCGCCGTAGAGCTTTTCACTGTCGGAGAATGCCGTCTCGAACGCGTTTTTAAGCGTATCGAACATCTCATTGTCGTCGCCCGCGAGCTCCTTCGCAAAATCGAGGATACGGTTCGCGGTCTTTTCCGCGCCCCAGTAATCCGCCTCATGCTCTTCCTCGCCGAACGAGCTTAATATCTCGTCAAGCTCCTTCATCGGACCGGTCTTTTTCTCGTTATCAACCTGACCGCGGAACATATTTCTGACCATGTCCTTCATCAGATCGTTCTTCGCCTGCAAAGTATTCGCAAACTTCGGAACGTCCGCGTTGCCGATCTTCTTCTGCTCCGCTTCGTCCGCACGGCGCTTTTCGAGCTGTGCCTGTGCGTTGCTGTCCGGAGATGTCCCGTTGTGTGTTGTACCCGATCTGTTGTCGGTAACAGTCGCCTTGGTATATGCCGGAGTGAACGACGCACCGGACTTTACATAATTATCCGTGCTGTCGGCAGCAAGCGTACTGCTCTTCTTCTCGGAGATCTGCTCGGAGGACTTGGGCTGTGTTGCGTAAGTCTGCGCCGACTGCTCCATTACTCTTCCTACACTGATCATAAATATCAGCTCCTTTCAGCCTCTTGTTTCGGTAAGTTATCAAACGTTCTCCTCACCTGTAATATCGTCATTTTCTCCCGAAACTTTAGCGTTTTCCGGCAATTTTTTCTGCCGGTAAGCCCAGAATTTGTTGATAACGAAATTAATGGGTACCACAACAAAAATATTGATTATCGGGCCGACTATACCCGAAAGCGTAGCCGCGTCGAATTCCTTCGGCTGTATGCCGACAATACCCGTGACCGCGTTTATCATATCTCCGACAAACCCGCAGTACTGCCCCACATTCAGCGCATCGACCCATACCCACAGCAAAAACGAGTTTATGAAAAAGCCGAGCAGGTACGACGCGTAGGTCTTCAGGAGAACCTTCCACCAGACCCGCTTTTCTTTTGTCTTGTCCTCTTTGAAGACGAACCGGCTGCCCCAGAAATACGCGTTGAGCACGCTCACGATAAATCCGAGGGCGTTGGCGATAAGGTACGGCACGCCTATCGAGAAGAACAGCAGATACACGAGATAGTTCACCAGCGTGTTTGAAACGCCGACTATCCCGAACTTGATGAATTGCAGTATCGCGGCGGCTTTTGAGCTTTTTTCCGTAGTCTCTCCGCTCATCTTACCTTTGAGATTATCTCTTCCGCTATCCTGTCAAGCGGGAGCTGCTTCATTACCGCGCCGATCTTGAATGCCACGCCCGGCATACCGTAAACAACGCAGGAAGCCTCGTCCTGACCGATGGTATATGCTCCGCGCTTGCGCATTTTGAGCAGACCCTCGGCTCCGTCGGCACCCATACCGGTGAGTATCGCGCCGACTGCGTGATTTGCCGCTACTTCGGAAACGCTCTCGAACAGAACGTCAACCGACGGGCAGTGACCGGAGACCTTCTCACCCGGCTTGCTGGTGACAAAATAGCCTCTCGCGTCCTTGCACAAACGCATCTGCTTTCCGCCCGCACCGACTATTATAAGTCCCGGACGCAGTCTGTCGCCGTCAACCGCCTCTTTTGCGCTCATTGCGCAGATCTTGTCAAGGCGCTCCGCGTACATCTGTGTGAATCCGGGCGGCATATGCTGCACGATAACGACCGGCGGCGAGTTTGCGGGAAGGCGCTTTACAACCTCGATGAGCGCTTCCGTACCGCCCGTGCTCGCGCCGAGCGCGATTATCGAATTTACTCTCGGCCCTGTGGGCAGCGAGATCGCCGGCTGCGACGTTATGGGTCTTACCGGCATTGAACGCACGTTCGCCTTTGCGGAAAATCTTATTGTCGAAGCGAGCCTGTTCGCGAACGACGACATTTCCGCGGAGTTGTGAACGAGCGGTTTTTTCATGAATTCAACGGCTCCGGCGCTGATAGCGTCGAAGGCGCGAGTAGGCGAGGAGGTGATGACGATAAACGGAACGCGCTTTTTCGGCAGAAACGACTTGATAAAGTCTATTCCGTTCATTCCGGGCATCTCGACGTCCATTGTAACGACATCGGGATTGAGGCGCATTATCTTCTCGTCCGCTTCTGCGGCATTTGCCGCGGTATCTATGATATCAATATCGTCGATCTTCGCGAACTCGTTTTTTATCACGGTCCTGAACAGTATGGAATCATCGACGGTAAGAACTCTTATTGCCATTTCCATGCACCCTTTCTTTCTCTGTATATGGGGTCTGCTGTTGTATCACATCACAGCGGTTTGCGGTAGATAGCGGGCTTGACATACTCAAATTTAGTAGCGTCTCTCGGTATGCTTTCCGCGTGACCTATGAACAGATATCCGCCGGGTCTTATGACATCATAGAACCTGTTCACGAGCGCGTTCTTGGTCTCCGCGTCGAAATATATCATAACATTACGGCAGAATATCAGGTCAAACGGGTGCTTTCTGTACGGTATGGGCTCCATAAGGTTAAAGACCTTGAACACCACACGCTTTTTGAGCTCATCGCTGACGCGGTAGCAGTTGTTTTCGAGCGGCACGAAATACTTCTTGACCACCTTCGGGTCAAGGTTCTTCATGCTGTCCGCGTGATAAACGCCCTGCTGCGCCTTTGCGAGCACCTTGCGCGAGATATCGGTGGCGAGGATCTTGGTATCCCAGCTCGGCGCGTCCATACCGAAGAACTCCATCATCTCGATCTCGTTGGTGTATGGCTCTTCCCCGCTCGAACACGCCGCGCTCCAGATATAGATCACCTTTGAACCGGCGTTCTTCTGCTTTATCTCGGGGAGGAACACATTCTTCATGAACTCGTAATGCTCCGGCTCACGACGGAAATATGTATGGTTCGTGGTGAGCTTGTTGAGCAGGTTGACGACCTCGGTTCCGCTCGAATCGGAGAACACCATATCAAGGAACGGCTTGTAGTCGTCATATCCTCTCGCCTTCAGCTCATTTCCGAGCCTTCCCTCTATAAGCACACGCTTCTGCGACAGATTAATGCCGTAGTTGTCATGTACGAAGCTCACAAGACGGTTGAACTCGGTATCGTTTATCTTTACCTGCATTTTTCAAACGGCTTCACGCCGAAGCCTTCTCCTTAACATTTTATGTCGTATTATTCGTCCGTGAGATAGATATCTCCGTCGTAGATGAGCTTCGCGACGTCGAGCACGAGCTTGATACCGTCGGGCATTTCGAGCAGGTACTTGATGAACTTGTTGTCATTAACGCCTATGCGGTCCGGAGAATTTGCGATATTCTTCTGGAATACGGGAATAACGCCGATGACCTCATCAACGATAACACCGACGGAAACGCCTGCCTCCTCGATGATTATGGTATTGGTGCGGTCGGTGTATTCCTTCTCTTCCTTGCCGAAGCGGCTTCTCATGTCGATGACCGGGACAACCTTGCTTCGTACATTTATGATACCCTTGATATAATAGGGTATGCCGGGTACCACGGTAATATGCGGTACGCCGATGATCTCGATAACGGAGGGTATCTCAATGCCGTACACCTGATCGCCGATATAGAAGGTCATGACCTTGGTGATCTCGCTCTCCTTCTCGTTCTTGGCATTGAGCGTCTTTCTCTGCATCTCTTCCTGCTTGGCAAATAATTCTTTTATATCCATCGGTAAAGCCTCCCTTTAGTGTGAACCTATGAGATTATTGACGTCGATGATGAGGGAGATGCTTCCGTCGCCCATGATAGTACATCCGGAAAGTCCCTCGCCCTTGATGTCATACTGCGAAAGGTATTTCGGGAAAGGCTTTACAACTACCTGCTGCTCGCCTATGAGCTTGTCCGCAAAGAGGCATATTCCCCTGTTCTCGGACTCTATCAGGAGCACGATGCCGTCCTCGATGTCGTTGACCTCGGAATAAAGACCGAACTTTTCGTTGAGTCTGAGCATCGGGTAGCACACGCCGCGTATCATTATCATCTCGCCGCGCTTGGTATCGTTGAGTATCTGCTCGCGCTTTACTATGAAGCTCTCCTTGATAACGGAGATCGGAACGGTGAATTCCGCGTCGCCTACCATTATCTCCATGCCGTCCACGATAGCGAGTGTCAGCGGTATCTTGATAATGAACGCCGTTCCCTCGCCCTTCTTGGACTCAACGGTGAGCGAGCCGCCCATTTTGCTAAGGTTGGACTTTACAACGTCCATTCCCACGCCTCTGCCGCTGTACTCGGTAACGACGTCGTTCGTCGAGAAGCCGGGCAGCAGTATCATATTCTGTATCTCACGCTCGGTGTACTCGGAAGCGGGCTTCATGAGCAGGCCGCTGCGCTCCGCCTTTGCAAGCACCTTATCGGTGTCTATTCCCGCGCCGTCGTCGGAGATCGTGATGATGACCTCACCGGAGCTGCTCATAGCGGAGAGCTTTATGGTTCCCTTTGCGGGCTTGCCGCGGGCGATTCTTTCCTCCACGTTGTCCTCGATGCCGTGATCCATGCAGTTTCTTACAAGGTGCATCAGCGGATCGTTGAGGTTATCGACAATGGACTTATCCACTTCTGTGGTATCGCCCTCTATAACGAGCTCAACGTCCTTGTTGAGCTTGACCTTCATATCTCTTACGATACGGTTCATCTTCTGGAACGGACCGGTCAGCGGTACCATTCGTATCGACATAACGGTATCCTGCAGGTCTGCGGTCAGCTTACGCAGCTCACGCGCGGACTTGGTGAAGCTCTCAAGGCGCAGTCCCTCAAGCTCGGGGTTGGAGATGACCATAGACTCTGTGGTGATGATCTCGCCGACGATATCGTGGAGCTGATCGAGCTTCTGGAGGTTTACGCTGATAAGGCTCTGCTTTCCGCCGCCCGACGGTGCAGCCGGAGCCTTCTGCTCGGTGTTCTTGGGCTTCTCGGCAGGCTTGGGAGCAGCGGGAGCGGGTGTGCTCGCAGCGGGCTCCGCAGCAGATACGGTCTCCTGCTGAGCGGGAGCGGAAGCTGCGGGTGCGGGAGCTGCGGCGGCTGCGGCAGCCTCCTCCGCTTCCTTCCGGGCGTTCGCGTCGATCACCTCGTAGGACTCAACGTTGAGGGAGTTCTCGATAGCTGAGAAGACCGCCTTCGGATCGGGAGCGCGGAAAGACAGCAGGAAGCCGTTGTCTATGATAACATTTGCGGAATCCTGGTTGGACTCGATATCGTCCGGCACATAGCTTACGATCTCAACGTCGTCAACGGACTCGCGCACGTTGTTTATGAGCATGAACGCGCGGATATTCTCCATTTTGCAGCCGTCCTCGAAGAAGACTCTGACTGTGGTGCAGTCCGGAGCGGCAGCCACGGGAGCGGCAGCCTGCGCCTCGGCTTCGGGAGCCGCGGCAGCTTCCTCGATATCTATGCCGTCAAGCTCGCCCTTGAGCATCTTCGCGCCCTTTTCGAGCTTTGCGAGCATATCCGAGAAATCGGTAGGCTCATAGTTGTCGTCATTCTGTATCATGTCGATCTCCGCCTTGAACAGGTCGGACATCTGGAATACGAGATCATAGACGAATCCCACATCGGTCATCTTTTCGGGGTTCTCTCTGATGATGAAGAACATATCCTCACCCTTGTGAGCGAGCACCTGAAGATTTTCAAAGCCCATCATAGCGGACGAGCCTTTTACGGTGTGCATTATGCGGAAGATCTCGTTAATATCTTCCTCCGTAAATTCGTTCGCCTTTTCCGTTCTGAGAAGGATCTCATCGAGCTGTTCGAGCAATGCAGTTGTTTCAAAGATGTAAACATCGACCATTGCTTCCATTCCGGGTTCAACTTTAGCCATAAGTATTCCATTGCCTTTCCGCACGTCACCCGTTCCTTCGTGGTGATATGCTGTGATATGTAAAATTAATTTTATATACCAAAGCGAAGCGAGCTTCGCATTTTTGACCAATTGTGTTGTGCAATTCTACAAATGTTTTCGTCAAATGTAATGAAATTTGGGTATTTCCGATAATTGCTTGTTGCAAAACGGGAAAAAATATGATAATATATTTTAAAAAGTATATGCGGCTGATTTCAGCAGGGAAGGAATGATCGAGATGCCTATTTCCAATATCCGCGACGTTGCGTCGGCAGGTAAGGGATTCAGCAACACAGCTCTCAACAACCGCAATTCCGAGCAGGGCGGCGAACAGTTCTCAGTCAGCGGTACTCCGCGTGAGGAACAGCTCCAGGCTGTCAATGAGAAGAACGCCGGCAATAACGCTCAGACAACAATGGGTCAGAAGGATCTGATCCCGCTTGCCATAACCAGCTCCAAGAACCAGACTCTCGCCGTCGAGACCGTCAAGGATATCATCGACACGAATCTTCTGAGCACCGCGAAGCTCAACGGCTACACCGAGCTCGTCGGCGAGCTTGAACAGCTTTCCGCCTCGCTCTATATCCCGGTCAAGGATCTCGTCAAGGAGATGACCGATCAGGAGAAGGAGAACACCATGTTCTCCGGCGACAAGTTCTACGATCTGCTCCGCGAGGTGGCGAAGGATGCCGATCCCGATCAGAAGGAAGCTATCGGCAATATGTTAAAGGCGATAAACTTCACCCAGAACCGCAAGGAGATAACCACCGCAGTATCCGCGAATCTGCGCTTCCTCGCCGAGTACTTCTCCCCGAACAAGGGGCTTTCCGGCAGGCTCACGAGCCTTGCGGAACGCTGGGGCAACGACGACGCGCAGTACAATTTCCAGTCTCTTCGCGACGAGACCTCCGATCTTATGCAAAGCCTGTCCGACAGTCTTCTCAACGACAGCCATACGCAGACGCTTCTGCCGATCGTGACGCACAATCTCTCGAAATTCAACACGAACACGTCGATGCTCCGCGAGAACTTCACCCAGCTCTTAACGCTCATACCGTCCTACGAGATGCGCAACGAGCTTTCCAAGAGCTTCGAGATACTTCTGAACAAGCTCCTCAAAGCCAACCCCGATCTGCTTCCGAAGGAACTCCGGGACGAGCAGCCGGTGGATTATGCGAGGGATTTTGACCCGAGATTTGCCGCGGACGACGGTCAGCCTGCCGTGCAGAACAGTGCCGGACAGCCGGAACAGGTACCGCAGCAGCCCGATAACGCACAGGCGCAGCAGGGGCAACAAATTCCTATTGATAATTATACTACAAATGAACAAAAAAATCAAGTCCAAAATGATATTTTAGGTAATGAGTACCAACCGGGAAGTACAATTTCGTCATATCTTACAAATATACTTGGCAATAATGACTACATCACGCAGAACGGACTTGACGAAATGGACTTCACGGGCTTCGTGAACCTGCTCCATAACGGCACGGCAAGCCCGGAAGAGACCATAAAAGCGGTGCTCGATTCCATAATCGAGGACAACAACGTCCGTCAGGCTCTCGATTATCAGCTCGCGCAGATCAACACACCCGAGCAGATGGTGGACTTCCTCAACAGCTTCCTTGAGGCTATGCCCGACAACACCCTCAAAGACAAGGTCTATGAGGTGCTTGAAGAAGCCGTGAACCACATGAACGAGCGGGACTCCGACGACGAGCCGCGGTTCATGCCCGAGGAAAACACCCGGCAGATGCAGCAGCAGGTACAGGGCAGACAGCAGCAACAGCAGAAGTCCAGCTCGATACAGGCACTCACCGACTTCGTCGAGAAGAACATCAACCACCCCGCCCTCAAATCAATCGACAGCTTCAACGCGTCGAACCTGCTCCAGAGTATGATAAACGCGCCGGGCGTTATGACACCGCTCGCGCACTACATTCTCCCCGTGCAGATCGAGAATACCCGCGCATTCGGCGAGCTGTGGGTCGATAACAACGACGAGTCCGGTGCTACCGGCAAGGGCGGCGGCAGCCACCACCACCTGTTCCTCACCTTCGACGTTGACACCTACGGGCGCTTTGAAGTCGATGTTTACGCGAACGACAACACCGTGCGCGTGAGCCTGTTACACCCGACGAGCTTTGCGAAGAACGTCGGCAGCGTTGTCGATAAGATAAACCGTCTCGCGGCGGGAACGAGATACTCTATCTCCGATTTCAGCACCGGCGTGCTGAAGGAGCCGCACAATCTGACACAGATATTCCCCAAGCTGTCCGAAAGGAGGTCCGGTCTGAATGTCAAGGCGTAAGAATTACGGGCAGAAGGCTGCCGTTGCGCTTAAATACAACCCCAATCTGAACTACGCGCCTGTCGTTGTAGCGTCGGGTCTCGGTGAGCTTGCGCAGAGGATCGTCAATATCGCGGTCGCGAACGGCGTTCCGATCGACCGCGACGACAGCACCGCCGCACTGCTGGTAATGCTCAACTCCGGCGAGGCTATCCCGCAGGAGCTTTATCAGATCGTCGCCGCTATCTACGCGGAAGTCGTCTTCACCTCCAACGAGACAAAGAAACTTGCAACGAGGCGAAAGTGAAACCTTCGCCAATTGATAATTGACAATTATTCATTATTTATTACACACAAAAACTTTCCCCCGAACCGAAGCTCGGGGGAAAGTCTTTATGGAAGGATAACTCAGGATAAAAGTGAGATGTATTCTTTGATTACAATTATATTATAATGCAAACGCGGCAAAATTGCAATTACAAAGCGGTTAAAAATATATTACAATGTGGTAACAATTTCAGGAAAACGGTTACAGATTGTAACTTTTGCGGAAAAGGTGAAAGAAGCGTGAACTCCCGCTGAAAAAACGTCGTCCCGCATTGATTTTTGAGCGCCGTGGTGGTATAATGGTAGTATCGACAACAACAAAGAACAGGAGAATTACAATGCCGGACAACAATCAGCTCGCCGTTCAGGGCAGCTTCGATAATATCTTCAGCACCGACAGGACTGCCGAGCTCCTCGAAAGCGCAAAGCCGTTCCTCGAACTTATGATGCAGAACGAGTGCGCTCTGCGCGAGATCGAGACCAAGCTCAATGTGCTCAACGACGAGTTTTCCACGATGTACAACTACAACCCGATCGAGACGATCAAGACCCGCGTGAAAGACCCGCTCAGCATTGTCGAGAAAATGAAGCGCAAGGGCATACAGCCCACGATCGCAAACATCGAGTCGTCGATCAACGATATCGCGGGAATCCGCGTTATCTGCTCCTTCCCCGAGGACATCTACGCTATCGCCGATATCCTCACCATGCAGGACGATATCACCCTTATCCGCCGCAAGGACTACATCGCAAACCCGAAGCCCAACGGCTACCGCAGCCTGCACCTTATCCTCGGAATACCGATCTTCCTCTCGACAGGCAAAAAGGTAATGAAAGTCGAGGTGCAGTTCCGCACGATAGCTATGGATTTCTGGGCAAGCCTCGAACATAAGCTCCGTTACAAGCACGATATCCGCAAAGCCGAGGAAATTTCCGCCAAGCTCAAAGACTGCGCCGACGCTATCACCGTCCTCGACGAGAAAATGCAGGACATACACAACCAGATCGTCAGAGAAAACAGAGAAGAAAATTAATAATTATTGTATCCGCTTCGCGGACGGATCTGAAAACCGACGAGATACGAAAGTATCATCAAAGATCGCGCTCCCTTCCCTACCCCATATTGCTCCCGAACGGTATCCGCAGGATAAGATCAACAAAGAAAAGCACAGCAAGAACCGCACTCACGATATGTATGAGCCTGCGGTTCTTTGTGTTTTCCATGAGATTTGCGAGCGGGACGGCGGCATACAGCGCGGCGGTGCCGATAACACCGAACCGCAGCGAGGATATCAGGCTTATGCGTCCCTCGAAATTCGGGGTCTCGCCGAAGTAGTCCCACAGCGTTGTGAAGCCGATTCCGAGCGCGTCGAGCAGGTACGATGCCGCAAGCTCAAACGCCGCGGACAGCACACATATCACAGCAAACACCGCCGCCGCGCGCAGGGCTTTGCGCCAGGCACGGGCGGGCTTTTTTATCAGGCCGCCGAAAACGAGGTACAGCCCAAGTCCCCCGAAGCCGTAGATCGGCAGCCACGGTCCGAACAGAAACCCGCGGTTCTGGAAATACCCGTATGATATCACGGTCAGCGCTGCCTCGTACAGCCAACCGGCGACAGCGAAGATGATGAACAGGACGAACAGCGTCTCTGCCTTTTGAATTACAGTTTTCATACTGAAATTATAGCACAATATCCTAAAAAACACAAGACCGCCGACTTTTCAGCCAACGGTCTTATTCTTATTGAAATATCGCCAACCCCACTGCATTTCCTGCTGCACCCGTCCGCTGTACTTACTCTGAAATACTGCATTTATTTAGGGTGTCCAGCCCCCTTTTTCAAAGGGGGCTGGCGGCGCCCCTTCTTAAATTCTCTCAAAAACTCTCTTTCATAGCTTCTATATTTCTGCGCATC
>JAFPUE010000013.1 GCA_017395555.1 Ruminiclostridium sp.
ACGCGCCGCCCCGAATCCGTAGCTACATTCTTCTACGGGCGGGTGCAGCACCTCGGTTAGCTTGACTCTGCTATTTTCGCAACGGAGTCTTTGCCAACCCCAGCGGCGAACGCGCCGCCCCGAATCCGTAGCTACATTCTTCTACGGGCGGGTGCAGCACCTCGGTTAGCTTGACTCTGCTATTTTCGCAACGGAGTCTTTGCCAACCCCCATTCATTTCTTGCGGAGCGACCCGCTGATGAAGCTCTGAAATACTGCATCGCCCGCGCCGGCTTCGGCGCCGCCGCCCGCGTAGGGCAAAAAAATCTCAAGCGAAGCGACTTCTCTTGAAAGTCTCTCTCCGAAACGCGTCCTCGGATCCAAGGCGGAGCCTTGGTCTGGTCTGGGACGAAGTCGCCAGCAGGGCTTGGGGCAGAGCCCCAAACAGCGAAGCAGAAGGCTCCGGACAAGACTTCCCCTCGGCGAAGCCGAAGAAGGAAGTATTTAGTCAAACATGAGGTATGATCAATGAAAAAAATATACCTTATCCCTATTGCCGCAGCGGTCATTCTGTTCGGTACAGGCTGCTTTCGCGTCGGCGAAAGCTACGCGATACTGACGCACCCCGGCATCGTGAACAGCGCACCCCCAAGTACGGCATTTTTAGTGGGGATACCATATCTGATCGGGATTATTTTCTGCGTAACGGCAGCGATCATCATTTACAAAAAAACAAACGGGAGGAAAAAAGAATGAACATAAACACAAATACCGCACGACTCGGAGCAATGGCTGCAGGAAACGCTGTACATAAAGCCGACGAGCAGAAAAAATACCTGAACGCGGGCGGCGAAACGTCCGAAGTACACGCTGCCACAGGCGGGAACGACGCGTTTTCCAAGAAGCTCTCGGACGTGTTCAAACGCGGTAACTCCGATCTTATACACGAGCTGAACGATCTTTCCGATCGCGACAAGACGGAGATCGCGGCGAATGCGTACTTCCAGATGCAGGGACGCGTTTATCAGGCGATACAACGCGAGGAGGACGATATCGCGAAATTCACGGCGCTGTCGGAGGAAAAGTCAAGGCTTACGGATATGCTGTCCGGGCAGGAAGGTGAGCAGGCAAATGAAACGGAGAAGAAGCTCGCGGACGTGCAGGAGCGTATCGACAAGTTCCTCGCACCTTACGGCAACGACGAAAAAGCGAGTGCCGTTTCGGAAGCGCTGAACGGTTCCGCGCAGAAGAGCTTTGCAGCGTATTCGGCTGTTTTCGAGGAGATCACCGGCATACGACACGACGCGCTCGATGCGGGAGACAGCCTGCTGCTGCACAAGACAGACCGCACGGAAAGCAACTTTTTAAGCAAAGCAAACGAAACGATAGACGAGCTGAAAAAGCAGTCGGACGGACTGCACGAGGTAAAGAAACTGTTTTTCGGGCAGGAAGGCGAGAACGGGAACGGCGAGCGGCTGAGCGACGAGGCAATGGTCAAAATGGCGGTGTTCGAGTTCTTCCGCGAGAGGTTCGCATACGGCGGCAACGCGGACGAGCTTTACGACAGCTTAAAGGGAATGTCACTTCTGGACACCAACGCATAAAAAACGGAGCAATATATGCTTAAACTGATATGCGGGGAAGCGGGAACGGGAAAATCCACGCTTCTCCGGGAAAGAATAAAAGAGACTGCCGTCAGCGGCAGGAAAGCGGTGCTTTTTGTGCCGGATCAGTTCTCGTTCGAGACGGAAAAGCTGATATACCGTGCAGTCCCGAAGGAATACGCGCGGAACTGCCGTGTCACGATGTTCTCGCGGGAAGCGCAGAGAATACTGCGGCTGCACGGCGAAACGAAGGAATACGCGGACGATATCGCGAAGCGAATAGCAATGAAGCGCGCACTCGACGAGTCCGCGGCGGATGGCGCTCTGATGTACTACCGCAGCCAGACACGAAAGCAGGGATTCCCGGTTTTCGCGCTCGGAATGGTAAGCGAGATGAGGAATGCCGGCATTTCGCCCTCCGAGCTCCGCGGGAGACTTGCGGAGGAAACAGAGCTTTCCGGCGCGCTGTCCGACAAAATGAACGACATATCGGTTATCTACTCGGCTTATGACAGGATACTTACCGAGAATTTCGATGACCGGCTCGACGACATACGCCGTGCGGGCGAGCTTGTGACGGAGACGGACGTTTTTGACGGCTACGATGTATTTTTCGACGAATTTGACAGCTTCTCCGGCGGGCAGCTCGGATTTATCCGCGCGCTGCTCGACAAGGCGGCGAGCGTGACAATAGCGCTCACCTGCGACTATCCGGAATGTAAGGAGCGTAAATTCGAGGCGGTAAACAGGCTGATATACCGGCTGTCCGCCGCCGCGGACGGTGAAAAAGAAGTGACTGCGTTAAAACACAGGTTCCGCAAGCCGCAGAGCCTTGAAATAACCGAAGCGCGGGATATGTGGCAGGAGTGCGACTGGATAGCCGCCCGGATACGCTCGCTCACGGACGAGGGTGTGCGGTACAGGAATATCGCGGTGCTCGTTCCGGACAGCTCATATACCGGCATACTCGGCAGCGCACTGAAAAAATACGGAATACCGTCATTCGCGGATATCCCCGAGCCGCTGATTACAAAATCGTTCGTGCGGTTCGCGATATACACGCTCAAAGCGCTGTCATTCTCTACCGACGACATACTGCGCTACGTCAAGAGCGGCTTTGTGCGCAACCCTAACGGCAAGGTGATAAGCAATATCCAGTCCGACAGCATAGAAAAGCTGTGCAGGCAGTACGATCTGCGCAGGCGTGACTGGCTGCGTCCGTTCCCGGACGGATTAGACAATACCGGCGAGCTCGAAAAGCTGCGAGGGAGCATAATAAAGCCGCTGTCACAGCTGAAAAAGTCGCTCGAAAACGCGGACGGCGCAGAGATCACAAGGCTGCTGTGCGATTTTCTCTGCAACAAAACGGACATATGCAAGACCGTTTACGGCAAGTGCATTTTAGACCGCGACAAGGACGGCGGGCTTGTTGTTGACCGCAGACGGCTGGACGAATACACGGAGATATGGGACGACACGGTGACGGTGTTCGAGTCGGCGTACAAGGCGCTCAAAGGCTATAAAATGCCGATCGAGGAATACACCGACATACTTGTTGATATTTTCACGTCCACGACTGTCGCAAAGCCGCCGCAGACGCTTGACGCGGTGACAGTCGGCGACACGGAGCGAAGCCGTTTCACGCAGGCGGACTATGTGTTTATCTGCGGTTATGTGCAGGGAATGATGCCGCCTCCGCCGAGGATGTCCGAGGTATTCACGTCCTCGGAGAGCGAGCAGCTCACCCTGCTGGGCATACCCGTCGCGTCGGACAGGCTCTCGCGCTATTCGCAGGAGCTTTTCACGGTGTACCGCTGTACGGGGCTGCCGGCGAAGGGGCTTTTTGTCACATACCCGCTTATCGGTGAGAACGGCGCGTTTCTTGAACCCGCACCCTCGCTTGCTGCGCTGCGTGCGGAATACGGCGTGCAGATAAACGGCGCGGACAACTACGGCGCGGATTACTACTGCCGCACCCCCGGTTCCGCACAGAGATACCTGTCGCACATCTACCGTAACCGTTCGCGCTCCGGTGAGCGAAAAGCGCTTATCCGCGCACTTGACCCCGTGTTTACGGCAATGCTGCGTTCGGCTTCGGGGGAGCTCCCGGACAAGGACAGACACACGGTCACGAAAGAGCGCTCGTCGAAGCTGCTTGTGCTCGATTCGTGGTCACCAACCGCCGTCACGCAGATCAACCGCTGCAAATTCGCGTTCTTCTGCAAATACGGGCTCGGGCTGCGCGACGACGGCGAGCGTCAGATCGACGCGCTGCTTGTCGGCAACGTGATACACTTCTGCTTACAGCGCCTTCTGACCGGATATGCGGGAAAACGTGAGGAATTTACGTCACTCACAGACCAACAGATATCCGCGCACATCTCTGAGAGCATAAAAATATATGAGGAAACGAATTATTACGGCGGATTCGGCGGTGCGGAGCGCTTCTCGTATCTGCTGAAAAGGCTCGGGATTTACGCAGTGCGTGCCGCTGTGCGCATACGCGACGAGACCGCGCTGAGCGGATTTTACCCCGAAGCGCTTGAAAAAAAGCTGAGCTTCCGCTTCGGCGATGTGAATATTTCGGGAGTGTGTGACCGTATCGACGCACTTGAAACGGACGGAAAAAAGTATATCCGCGTCGTTGACTACAAACGCGGAACCCGCGATCTTTCGCTCGATGATATATACAAGGGCGAAAATCTCCAGATGCTTCTGTACCTGTTCGGAATTTGCGAAAACAACACTCGCGTGCTTCCGTCGTCTGTGATGTATCTCCCGGTTGGACGGCTTTCGTATGAATCCTCTGATGGCAGCGATATCGGCGACAAGGCGCTGAAAAGCCTGCGCAGGTATATGAAGGAGCACTCGCCCTCCGGCATTATCCTGAGTGATTCCCCGGAAAACGGCGATATCACGGCGCTCAACGATGCGCTTTCGGAGCGCTTCGGCAAGACCCGCGGCGGCTACATCTCCCCCACGGTCATCACCCCCGAGATCTACGGCGTAATGAAGTCGTACTGCTCGTCATATATCAGCTCAAAATCCCGCGAAGCCGCTGCCGGCATGGCAAGCGCCTGCCCCTCCGATCCCGCAGTCTGCGAGTATTGCGACTATTCCCTGTTCTGCGGCCGCGCACAGCGCTCGAGCTTTTAGAGAGTCTTGAGACGCTTTGAGACTTTTTGAGACTTTTGAGACTTTTGAGACTTTTAAGACTTTTAAGACGGGGGCGCTGCCCCTGCGACCCCGCCAGCCCCCTTTGAAAAAGGGGGCTTGACACCCTACGGCACGATGCCGTAAGGAAGTTTCCAAAAGCGCGCACGATGCGCGCATTAAAGAAACTTCCGATAAACCCAATGCAGTATTTCTGAAATACATCTATGGGCAGCTCTCATAGAAATGCAGTGGGGTTGGCAAAGATTCCAATTAAATTCAAACAAAATAATTCCCGATAAGAAATTGTTCTTATCGGGAATTTTTATAAGGATATAATATTTTTGGGTCTCGTCACGATTCATATTCGTCCGCGAAACCAAAGCGCCGCAAGGACGCAGCGATAAAAAGGACGAACGGGACACCACAATTGTGAATTAATAAAATTTCGGCAAAATATAGATTTTCTCGTTACATTTGTGAAAGTGCGCGCTGTCCGATGTCCTTGCGGAAGTGCGCGTTCTCGAAGGAGATCTCACCGACAGCGGCATACGCTTTATCAAGAGCTTCTTTAAGCGTGGGAGCCGTCGCGGTCACACCGAGAACTCTGCCGCCTGCCGTGAGAAATGTATCGCCGTCGAGCTTCGTTCCTGCATGGTAAACGTAAGCACTGCCGTCCGGGAGCTGCCCGTCCGCGTTGAAGCCGTTTATCGCAAGCCCTGTCGGGTATTTCTCGGGATAGCCGCCGCTCGCCATTACAACACAGGCGCAGCTCTCGTCATACCATTCGATATCAAGGCTGTCAAGGCGCTCGTCATAAATAGCCTCGATAATGTCGGCGAGGTCTGTTTTAAGGAGCGGGAGAACTACCTGCGCTTCGGGGTCACCGAAACGGCAGTTGTACTCGACTACCTTCGCACCGTCCGGCGTGAGCATAAGCCCGAAGTACAGACAGCCCTTGAACGGTCTGCCCTCTGCCTGCATCGCTTTTATCGTGGGCAGGAATATCTTCTCCATGCACTCGTCGGCGTATTTCTTGGTGTAGAGCGGATTGGGTGCGATCGTACCCATACCGCCGGTATTGAGACCCTTGTCGCCGTCGTAAGCACGCTTGTGATCCATGGAGGAAACCATGGGCTTTACGGTCTTGCCGTCGGTGAAAGCGAGCACAGTCACCTCGGGGCCTGTCATAAATTCTTCTATGACGATCTCGCTGCCGCTCTTGCCGAACTTTCCGCCGATAAGCATAGAATTTACCGCGTCAACGGCTTCCTGTTCGTTCTGCGCAATTATAACTCCCTTGCCGAGCGCAAGCCCGTCGCATTTTATGACAGCGGGATATTTGCCCTGTTCTTTTATGTATGCAATAGCCTTTTCCGCGTCGGTGAATGTCTCATAACCCGCGGTGGGAATGCCGTATTTTTTCATAAGTCCCTTTGAGAACACCTTGCTGCCCTCAAGTATTGCCGCGTTCGCACGGGGGCCGAATGTTCTGAATCCCCTTTCATTGAGCCTGTCAACCATTCCCATAACGAGCGGGTCATCGGGAGTTACGAAGACATAATCGGGTTTCAGCTTTTCCGCAAGCTCAACCATTCCGTCAATGTCAGTTGCCTTTACCTGGAAGCATTCCGCGAGCTTTGAAATGCCGCCGTTTCCGGGTGCGCAGTATATCTTACCGACTTTTTCCGAGCGTGAAAGCGCCTTTATCACGGCGTGTTCGCGTCCGCCGCCGCCTACAACAAGAATATCCATAGTATGTCCTTTCATAGTGCAAAGATTTGGCGGTAATACCGCCGTGATTATTATAACATATAAAGAAGAAAATATCAATAGGAAAAAAGACTGCAAATAGCTGAATGTTATAAACACAGCTTCGGGGGCGCGGGCTCCGCGCTTATAACATATAGAGATGAAAAAAGCAATAGTAAAAAGGACATCGAGCACTGTAAAGGAGTTTGCTTTTTGTTTCATTCCGCCCGCCTCTCTTCGAGTCACCGGGGCATCTCTTCTATCGGATAGCGCAGATTGGTGTCCTCAGAGCAGTCGGGCGGGAGAACTGCACGGAGAAGTCTCTTCTCCGCCGATTCGCGGCGGATCAAAAGTTTTGTAAGCTGAAAAAGTAAATGCTGTTATCATGGTCACTCCACCGTGTTTGGTTGACATTTGGCTGTATCGGTGTTATAATAATATATAGGCAATACCGCACAAAGCACGGCTGGCGCCTTTGCACTTGTCTTGCTTGTGCTTTTTCCGTCATATTGTCCAAAATCCACTTGACTTGCGCCAGCAAGTCTGCGTCAAATTTAGCCAATCTGACGCACAAGCAGGAGGCGTGTATGCAGCCCGAACGCGGCACGATGCCGTGACACAAAGCTGCATAAAAAATACTGACTGCGCAATCTCCGCACGCTCTTTTTGAGGTATAGCCTATAGGGTACCTCTAAAAACTACTTTGAAAAGAGAAAATGAGATAGCCGCGTCAGATACAAGGAAAGCCGACGAAGCCTTGCCGGCACAAGGTTAGGAGGCTTGACGCAGTAGATGGCGTGGTTAGCTCTTTTTCTCTCAAAATGGGTTTTTAGAGGTTCCCTATAATAAAACGTAATAATTCAGACACAGCTGAACATAAAAAATATCGGAGGCGTAGAAATGGGATTAAGATTTCATAAGAGCATATCTATATGCAAGGGAGTAAAGCTGAACCTGAGTAAATCCGGCGTGGGCGTAAGCCTCGGAACGAACGGGGCGCGGTATTCGCTCAACACGAGCGGACGACGCACGGCGACTTTCGGCATACCGGGAACGGGATTGTCATATGTAAAAACGTTCAGCAACAGCAAGAAGAAAAAATCCACTTCCGACGCGACAAAAAAGAAGGACGAGCTGAAAAGGCAGAAAGAGGAGCTTGCGGCACAGAAAGCCGAGCAGAAGGCTACCGAGCTGCAGGAAAGCACGCTGAAAGCGGAGGAAGCCGAAAACTACGTCGAGCTGATAAAGTCCGTGCATAAGGAATGTGAGAACGACGTGGACTGGAACGCGCTTCTCGAATCTCCGCCGCCGTTCGTCAAGGGACAGCAGGGTCCGCGTGAAGCGGAAGCGCAGAAGGCGCTCGACAGCTACAAGCCGGGACTTGCGGGAAAGCTGTTCGGTGACGCGAAAGCGCGTGAAAAGCTCGAAAAGGATCTTGAAGACGCAAAGAAAGCCGACGCGCAGGAATTTGCGGACTGGCAGGACAGCTACAAGTTCGCGCAGAGAGTAATTGACGGCGATATCGACGCGTATCTCGAAGCGATAAACGAAGCCAACCCGTTTGAAGACCTCGTGGAATACGGCAGCGGCTTCGAGTTCGGCACCGACGATCCTTCCGTAATGGAGATAGAGTTCACGGTAAAGTCGGACGAGGTGGTTCCGAAAACATCGGTCACCGTGCTGAAAAGCGGGAAGCTGTCCGAAAAGGAAATGACCAAGACCGCGTATTATGATCTTACGCAGGACTATGTGTGCAGCTGCGCGGTACGTCTTGCAAGGGAGATATTCGCGCTCCTGCCCGTGGGCGGTGTCATTGTCCATGCCGTGGACAATATCCTCGATACCGCGACTGGAAACGACAAGGAGGTAACGATACTGTCCGTATTGTTCGAGAGAGAGAAATTTGAAACGGCAAACTTCGACAGGATAGACCCGTCCGATTTTGTCAATTCGTTCACCTGCAATATGAATTTTGCAAAGACCGCCGGCTTCAAGCCTGTCAAAAGGTTAGGAGAATAAACGGGTACAGACAGATAAATATGACCCGCGGCATACACAGAGCAAATAGAAAGGATATCACCTTAAATGCTAAGCCTGAAAAACATAACCAAGAACTACAAAATGGGCGATACCGTCGTGGAGGCGCTGAAAGGCGTGAGCGTGGACTTCCGCGAAAATGAGTTCGTTGCCGTGCTCGGTCAGTCCGGCTGCGGCAAAACAACGCTTCTCAACATCATCGGCGGACTTGACCGCTACACCGACGGTGACCTCATTATCGACGGGGTATCGACAAAGAAATACCGTGACCGCGACTGGGACACCTACCGCAACCACAAGATAGGCTTCGTGTTCCAGAGCTATAACCTGATACCGCACCAGAGCGTGCTGTCGAATGTCGAGCTCGCGCTGACGCTGTCCGGCGTGTCGAAAAGCGAGCGCAGAAATCGCGCTCTTGACGTGCTTGAAAAGGTGGGGCTCAAAGATCAAATTAAGAAGAAGCCGAACCAGATGTCCGGCGGTCAGATGCAGAGAGTCGCGATCGCGCGAGCGCTGATAAATGACCCGGATATACTGCTTGCGGACGAACCTACGGGCGCTCTCGACAGCGAGACGAGCATACAGATAATGGAGATACTCAAAGAGATCTCGAAGGATAAGCTCATTATTATGGTAACACATAACCCGGAGCTTGCCGAAAAGTATGCCAACCGCACGATAAGGCTTGTTGACGGCAATATCACCGGCGACAGCAACCCGTTCACATCGGACCAGCCGCTCAAAGACAAGCCGGAGAAGATACGGCAGACGTCGATGTCGTTCCTCACCGCGATGTCGCTCAGCTTAAACAACCTCATGACCAAAAAGGGCAGGACGATACTCACATCGTTTGCCGGCAGTATCGGCATTATCGGCATTGCGCTTATACTTTCGCTTTCCAACGGCGTACAGCAATATATCGACAACATTCAGCACGATACGCTCGCTTCCTACCCGCTTGTAATTGACCAGAGCTCGACGGATATGTCGTCGTTCTTCTCGTCGTCGCGGCAGACGGCGAAGGAGATAATGGCGGAGGACAAACCGCTTGACCGCATCTACACCGAGGACAGAATGGCTATGGTCTTCGATATGATGTACGCCGAGACGAACACCAACGATCTCAAGAGCTTCCGTGAGTTCCTTGAAGGTAACGAGGATATCAAAAAGAACGTCACCAACATCGAATACAGCTACGGGCTGACGCTGCCGGTATTCAGAAAGCTCGACGACGGCACGATAAAAAAGGTAAACCCGAACGACGTGCTTGACGATGTAGGCTTTGGCTCGGTGGCAGGCATTTTCAGCCTTACATCATCCATATCGTCCTCCTCGTCCAATGTTGACGTGTTCACCGAGCTGACGGAAAACGATGATATGTTCAATACACAGTACGATATCGTTGCCGGAAAAAAGCCGGAGAACTACAACGAGGCCGTGCTGATAATAGATAAGAACAACAAGATCACGGACTTTACACTGTATGCGCTCGGAATGAAGGACACAGCCGATATGCGTCAGGCTATCCGCGATATGATGCAGAAGAAGGATCAGGACGATGTCAGGGAAGTCGAGGAAAGCAGCGACTACGCCTATGAGGACTTCCTCGGTATGGAATTTTCGGTCATTCCCACGTCATCACTGTACAGCAAAAACTCCGACGGAAAGTGGGAGGATATGACCGAAGACGACGAGTTCATGGAGGACGCGTACAGCGAAGGCGTGAAGCTGAAGATCGTCGGCATTATCCGCCAGAAGGAGCTTTCAACGTCTATCAGCGGTATGATCGGATATTCCAAGGAGCTCACACAGTATATCTCCGGCAAGATAAACGCAAGCGAGATAGTAAAGGAACAGGAAGAAAACGAGGAATACGATATATTTACCGGGCTGCCGTTTGAGGGAACCGACTTCATCCGCACCATTGCTGTCCACA
>JAFPUE010000108.1 GCA_017395555.1 Ruminiclostridium sp.
CGGATATTCGTTCACAAGCGCGAAACGATACCTGACCGGCTCGTTCACGGTAACAAAACGCTGTTCAAGATTCTGATAAATATGAAACAGCATATATACCGCGAAAAGATACAGTCCGGAAAACACGGGAACGAGCGTCAGCACCGCGAAAAATCCGTATGTAACGGCGCCGCCTTTCAGACTTATCCCCACTAAAGAAAGCACCCACAGGCAAAACCAGATGATCCTGTTTCTTCTCATAAAAACCTCTTTATCACAGCGGGAGCTTTGTCTTGTATATCAGCTTTTGTATTATATCGCTCTTGTCCTCCTTCGCGATCTTTGCTTCGGAGGTAAGAGTAATTCTGTGTTCAAGAACGAACGGTGCGACAGCCTTCACATCATCGGGCTTAACAAAATCGCGTCCTTCGATAAAAGCTTTTGCCTGCGACGCTTTTACGAGATCGAGAACGGCTCTCGGACTTGCTCCGAGCACGAACCGTTTTTCGTTTCTCGTCATTTCCGCGATATTTCTCGCGTAGCGTATCACCTCATCCTTTATCGTGACCGATGATACCTGTTCCTTTATTTTTATAACGTCCTCTGCGGTGATAACGCTTTCTACCGTATCTGTTGTTTTCCCTTCAAGCATATTCTTCGTCATTCGCAGCTCTTCGGATTCTTCGGGATAATCTATTGTGAGCTTCATCATAAACCTGTCTATCTGTGCTTCTGGCAACGGATATGTGCCCATGAACTCCACGGGATTCTGTGTCGCTATCACCATAAACGGCTGCGGCAGCTTATGCTTCACGCCGCTCACCGTCGTCTGCCCCTCCGCCATTGCTTCAAGCAGGCTCGCCTGAGTTTTCGGCGAGGTTCGGTTTATCTCGTCCGCAAGAACGATCTGGTGCATTATCGCACCTTCGCGGTACTCGAACCCGCCAGTTTTCATATTGAATATCTCCGTTCCCATTACATCTGAAGGAAGAGTATCGGGTGTGAACTGAATCCTTCCGAAATCGCATCTCACAGACTTGGCGAGAGTGGAAGCGAGCGTGGTCTTGCCGACTCCCGGTATTCCCTCCAGAAGTATATGCCCGCCCGAGAAAAGACAGATCAGCAGGTTTTCGATCGTCTCTTCCTTTCCGACAAAGTAATCGCTTATGTGTTTTTTCAGCTTGTTTATCATCATCGGTTTCTCCTTCTCAAACAGCGTAATAACTTTTCCGTCCGATGTATTATACCATAAAACCGGCAAATATGCAACACCGACATTTACCGCAAACACAAAGCGCGGAACCGAAGCTCCGCGTTATTCAGTTATCACCGGACATAACGATCTGCGTAAATATCGGGCTTTGCCGCCATGTACTTATTTTCCCTGCTCCGAGCTTTTTATCAGTTCGTATATCTCCTTGAGCGAAGCAATATCCGATTTTTTTAATGGATCATCGGCTTCACACATATCCATTACCGTGTTATCAAACGCGATATTTATCGCGGCATTTACCACGTTTACCGCAATTGTGGCCGCGTGTTCGGCACTGTAGATCTTAAAATACGGTCTGAGCAGCTTCTCACAGTTTCTGCATATCATACCGTCATGAACGTATATTTTGTCCAGAGCGGAGACTTTATTTCCGCAAATATCACATTCTTTCTTTTCATATAAAGCCTTTAGCTCATCAATCGTCCGGCGCTTTATATCCTCGGGAGTCTTGCAGAAATATGAAACATAACCGTATCAATCGGAGCAGAACTCATTCCCGAGCGTCCGGTAATGAAATATACTTTTAACTACCTTCCCGCACAGTGCGCAGCATCTCACAGGTCATACCCCCTTGTTATTGCCGATCAGAACTTTGCCGTTACCGGCTCCGATCTGCCGATCAGCTTACCGTCACTGGATGAGCTGAATTCATATATTTCAAAAACAGCGGTGAATGTGCCGAGCGGCTGTACGTCCGACGCATCTTCAAACAACAGCTCGTCGATCAGATAGCATCCCGGAGTTATTTCGAATGAGCTTAGACACTCGTGCTCCTCACCGTTCAGAGTTGCCTGCGAAACGCGTACTTCCACGGACTTGTCACTGTCGTTATGTGCAAATACATTTACCGTAGGCCCCCAGAAATCACTGTCGTAGTCTGTGCTCTGAATTATAACCTTTATGCCGTCCTTGTCGTATGCCACATCTCCGTAGTCATCATAGATCGTATCGTAATCGACATCGGCAGCGGGATTTTCAGCAGTGAATATCTTCGTATTTATTTCGTTTTCCCAATCATCGCCAATGATAATTTCGAGTGAGAACGAAGTTTCTTCGATATTTTTGAGAGTGTATTCCTCGTTTTCTACGTCGTTTAAATAAAGCCCGTATATGAAGTCAGTTTTTTCGGCAGGCACAACAAATGACGAGCCTATCTCAAACTCATCTTTTCCTTTTACAACGAGCGGACACGCCATATACATCTTCTTATTAACAGATGCTTCGTGCGGGAAAATGCAAAGCTCCTTGCCCGTGTCATTCACGATATCAAGCTCAAGCATTGCTCCGCCGTCGTATTCATCACAGTTCCGGAATCCCTTTGAGGATATCTTCACACCGTCACCGTCATAAACCACATTTCCGTCCGTTTTCGCAGCTTCCGGTACGGCAGTCGTTTCTGCCTGCGTCGTAGTTTCCGGAGCAGATGTTGTCTGCAATGCAGGTTGATTATTCCCGCAGCCCGCGAGACCGCAAATCAAAAGACAAACTGCTATCATTGCCGACATTCTTTTTTTCATAATATCTGCCCTCTCTTTTGTTCATTTAAAATTAGCTCATATAATAACATATTATATCACATAGCACACGAAAAATCAAGTCTGTATCATTTGTAATCTCCATCTCCGAGCTTCATTTTTACTTGCAATTCTTATAAATATGTGCTATAATGTGTTTATATTACTTTAAGGAAGTGTAAAAATGAGCGAAAACACTACTTCTGATATATCACCGGAATCCCGCGGAAAAGTCATTGTCCGCACAGGTATAATCGGTATTGCCGCCAATGTACTGCTTTCCGGCTTCAAGGCATTTATCGGAATTACATCAAATTCCGTCGCGGTAGTTTCCGACGCACTGAATAACCTGAGCGATGCGCTTTCGAGCCTTATCACTATAATCGGCACGAAGCTTGCCGGGAAAAAGCCCGACAAAAAGCACCCGCTCGGCTACGGCAGGATCGAATATATGTCCGCGCTGATAGTTTCCGCTATCGTACTTTATGCCGGTGTAACGGCTTTTATTGACTCTGTCAAAAAAATCATAACCCCCGAAACACCGGATTATTCCGTTGTTTCGCTTGTGATCCTCGGCGCCGCTGTAGCTGTCAAGATCGTACTCGGAACATATACAAAGGCAAAAGGCAAAGCCGTAAATTCCGGCTCGCTTATAGCTTCGGGCTCCGATGCTCTCAACGACGCGATCCTCTCTACATCGGTACTCGCTTCGGCACTCATTTATATGTTCTTCGGGATAAGCCTTGAAGCATGGGTAGGTGCGGTAATTGCTCTGTTCATTGTGAAAGCGGGAATCGAGATGATCTCTGACGCGGTCAATGAAATGCTCGGTTCAAGAGCCGATCCGGAGCTCGTTAAAAAGATAAAAGCAGCCGCTTTGAAGGTGCCTCATGTTCAGGGCGCGTATGACCTGCTGATAAACAATTACGGTCCCGACAAAAATGTCGCGTCGATACACGTCGAACTCGATGATGTGCTGACCGCGAAGGATATCGACACCATAAGCCGCGAGATACAGTCTGTGGTTTTCCGCGAAACGGCAGTTATGATAAGCGCGGTTGGCGTATATTCCGTGAACACATCCAACGACGAAGCGGCACAAATGCGTGACAGGATACGAAAGATCGTAATGTCACACGAAGGCATACTCCAGATACACGGCTTTTACACCGACATCGAAAAGAAGCAGCTCACTTTTGATATGGTGCTCGACTTCAAGGTTGAAGACCGCGATAAGCTCTCTGAAAGCATTAAATCGGAGATCCTGAAAGAATATCCCGGATTTGATATACATATCGCTCTCGATATCGACATGAGCGACATCTGATACAAGCGACAATTCCCAGTAACGCATTTGCGATACTGGGAATTTTTTACTCAATATACTTGTCGATAAAACCGAACACCTCGTTCCAATATGTATCCGGAGCAAAATACATCGCCTGCCCGTGCGCTGCTTCGTCGATCATCAGTATCTCACCGTCCGGGTGCGCCGCATACAGCCGCTCCGCCATTTCCGGATATACGAATGTGTCGCCCTTCCCGTGAATGAACAGTATAGGCAGCGAAGATTTTTTCACCTGTTCGAGCGACGAGGCTTCATCGTAGGAATACCCCGCGAGCAGCTTTGCGAAAAAACTCGCCGTGTACATCAGCGGAAATTCCGGCACCCCGGTATAGCTTTTTGTCACATTCGCGAATTGCTCCCATACAGAAGTATATCCGCAGTCGGCAATTACCGTCTTCACGTTTTCGCGGAGCGTCTCCCCTGCCATCATCATTGCCGCGGCTGCTCCCATTGACACACCGTGAAGCACGATCTCGGCATCCGGGTCACGCTCGATTATAAGCTCCGTCCATCGGATGATATCAGTCCTGTCCAGCCAGCCCATACCAATGAATGCGCCATCGCTTTTCCCGTGACCACGCAGATCGGGCATAATTATATTGAAGCCATTCTCCGCGTAAAAGCGCCCGTAATTACGTACACGCTCCCTGGTGCGTTTGTAGCCGTGCAGAAGTATCACCCATTTATTGCTGTCATCGGCAGTTACCATATCCGCGTACATAACCGCACCGTCGTCTGCGGTAATGCTGATCTCCGTTATGTCGGTTTCCGAAAGCCAGCTCTCTGTTTTGTCGGAGATATCGGCAATATTGCGCTCAACTTTTTCTTTTGCCTCATCGCTGTATTTTCTCGGTGCGTCCTGTATGTTTTCCATACCGTCGAAGCTGCCTATCGCGAAAAAGACAAGCCCGACGCTGAGCAGCAGCTCAAGCAATATCAGCACGGCTATGGTTATCACAACAGCCTTTAGTATCCTGTGTTTTTTCATTTAAATCCGCTCCTTGATCCATACATTTTTTATAACATATTTTTCTCATTTTGTCAAGCCAATCATGTAAGCAGTCAACACAGATAAACAGGTTCATGGCAGTGTTTATCTTGACAAATCACGCAGCACGCATTATAATAATATCATAGATCGATTTTAAAAGGAGGTCACCCGAAATGAATGATATCATCAAAGCAATGAAAGAACGCAGAAGCATACGCAAATTCAAGCCCGAAATGCCGGCGAAAGCAGATATAGATCAGATCATCGAAGCCGGTCTGTACGCGGCGAACGGACGCGGTCTGCAGGGCGCTATGATAATTGCGATAACCGACAAGGCCGCGCGAGACAAGCTCTCAGACGCAAACAGACGCATAGGCGGCTGGGACGAAGGATTTGACCCGTTCTACGGAGCTCCGGCGATACTCGTTGTACTCGGCAGCAAGGACTGCAGCACCGGTATTTACGACGGCAGTCTCGTTATGGGAAACCTTATGCTTGCCGCGCACTCACTCGGTCTCGGCAGTATATGGATACACCGTGCAAAGGAAGAATTTGAGATGCCGGAATACAAAAAGCTGCTCGACGAGCTCGGTGTTGAGGACAATTGGGAAGGCATAGGACACTGCGCGCTGGGCTATATCGACGGGGACGCTCCGGCTGCCGCAAAACGCAAGGACGGCAGAGTTTACCGGATAGAATAACGGCGATCGGGGTGTTGGTATGTTTCAGAAGGAAACGGCAAGCATAAACGGAAAGCAGCTTTCATTCATAAGGCATAATGACTGGAGCGACGATATCATACTGTTCTTTCACGGCTTCACCGGGTCAAAGGAATATTTTCCGGAACCCGAAGGTGATGACAACTGCATTGTTTCGTTCGACAGACCAGGCGTTGGAGAGTCATCTGTGGTTGAATACTACCTCATGGAAGACTTTCTGAAAAATGTATATGATGTTCTGAAAAGTCATAATGTCAGATTTGTCAGACTTGTGGGACACAGCGCCGGCGGATATTATGCACAGGTCTTTGCACAGATGTTTCCGGAAGCGGTGAAATCTCTGTCACTGCTGAGCAGCATGATACCGCTTAACTGTCCGGATACGAAAAAGATCGTTACGGGGCAGTGGAAATTTATATCCATTCTGTCGCTGAAAGCAAAAGGTTTTTCACGTTCCTATTTCAGAAAATTTGCAAGCAACATAAAAAAAGACTACGACAAGCAAATGGCGGAAAACCTGAAAACCCTTTCCGAGCCAGAAAGGGATTTTGTGAAAGCAAACCAGGACATGATAAAAAATGCTGTTATAAGCGCTGTCGCGAATGACGGGGCGGGTGTTTGTTACGATGCCTATGCTTTGTGCCAGAAGCGTATTAAGGTTGAAATATCGGAAAACATTCCCGTATATATCTGGCACGGTACCGCCGATACCACTGTTCCTATCTCATTTACTGAATATTTCAAGTCGGAGTATAATATCAAAGAACTACATAAGATCGAAAATCTCGGTCATATGCTGTATCTGCCGTATTGGAACGATATCATCAAAGAAATATCCCGGATATAAATTACCCGCCCGCTGCGATCTGATTTCGCAGCAGGCGGCTTTTTCATGTACTTATCAAATTTTCCGGCGTCGGTATAATCAAGCCTCGTATCCCAGAGCATCTGCGATATCCTGAACCTGTGCGCCGGGGTGCAGACCGATTTTTTTAAGATTCGCGTCCCTTTCCGCCTGTGGAAGAGCGTTCAGCTTCTGCGCTCGTTTCATTGCGATATGGTTATATACTTCCTTTTTATCGTTCGGACTGAGATTTACCGGCACATTGCCAAGCTTGACATTTCCGCTATATATTCCGAGCCTTTTAAGCAGAATTCTTTTAGCGTCATCGTCGTTTATGGTAACGCCGGCACCTCCGTGATCTCCTGCTTGTGCCTTCGCCTTTATTCTCTGAAGCTTTGAAGCATCGTTGAGATAATTGTCAACATATTGTTCGCGTTTTTGTTTTGACTCCTTGTTAGCTTTATGATCGGCAACATTTGATCCTATGGCTGCGCCTTCGCCGATCACACCTCCGATAGTACCCAAGATTCCTCCCACCAATCGCGTTGTGGATGGATCCACACCCGCAACACCGAGAACAGAACCTACCCCACCAAGCAGCGAGCCAAAAGCCGAAAAACCCGAAGCTATCGCGGAGCGTTTGTTTTGCTTGTGCTTGACTTTGGCATTCATTTCTGCCATATCGAAGGCTTTGAAAAGGGTATTGTTCTTTTTACGCGCAGCGGCAGCACTCTGAGTTTCAGGCTGATTCTGCGGCGGCCTGTTTATCTTTTGCCGTCCATCTTTGTTATTCAGACCGACGATCCTGCCATATCTCCCTGCCGCAAAGCCATCTGCCGCCGAATTGATAGCGCTACCTGCAAGCGACGCAACGGAACCTATTACCGACATTATACCTCCGTTGCTGCTGTATTGCTTTTTATCATCGTCTTTCTCGGCAGCTCGTTTCTGAAGTGTCGAGATGCCCGAGCCCAGACGCATTCCTCCGGCAACAGTCTTGCAGGCGGAACCAATAGCTTTCCACATTGACTGGCGATGTACTATATGGTTTTTTCCCTGCGCTTTTGCGGCTCTGCGACCGTGACGAGCCATGCTCCAAATACCGCTTACAGCATTGACACCTCCCATGATCGCGTTTGTCCACCCCGTTGTTGCTTCCATGTTGTCCGCATCTTTTTTATCGGATTCATATTTTTCCTTTTTGGTGTTATAGTCATCTATCTCGGCTTGTGTAGCGGATTTACCCGGTTCCGTGGGCGCCGTAAGTTCATCTTCACCCTTTACTATAGTGTTGCCGAGAGTTTCTCCCAGTCCCAGCAAGCTGTCAACATGACCTACAGCAATATCCGTTTTATCGATAAAATCCGCTGCTTTATCCAATCCGTCGGACTTGTCTCCCTGCTGTACGGGGTGCGCAAAATCGAAAGTCAGAGCAAGATTCTGCTCGTCGTTTGCTGCGGCTCCGCCGCCACCGCCGCCACCTGCTCCTCCTCCTCCGGCTAAAGCTGCTGCTCCTGCGCCGCCGCCACCGCCGGCTAAAGCTGCTGCTCCTGCACCACCGCCACCGGCAGCGGGACGCGGTTGAGGAAGCAGAGCGTGAGATCCCGACACAGAAGAAACACGATGACGGCCTCCGACCGGATTGCCTTTGCTGTTTGGATCGGATGAACCCGAGAACGAACCGGAGCGCCTTCGTCCTGCCTGTCCTCCGGCACCAGAAGCAGAAACGACAGACGGATGTGCACCATCTCCGCCACCGCCGCCTGCTGCTGCTCCTCCTCCGCCGCCACCGCCACCAGAAGCAGAAACGACAGACGGATGTGCGGCAGGAACGACAGACGATGATGGAGGTACCGAAGGCGGAGGATTAGATGAGGTTGTGGATGACAGCTTAGTCGGATCCGTCATCTTAGGATCCAATGAGGAAGATGTTGATGACGAAGGAGGGTCCGGAGACAGATGATCCGCACTGTTAAGTGAATCATCTACCTCTTTTTTTTCTTCGCCCGTACCTTTCGGCACAGCCGGATTTGATTTATCTGTTTTTTTCTTCGTCTTCTCATCATTGTCAGCGGTCGTGCTTTCAACTGCCTCAAAAGCTTCGGTATCAGTACCCATATCAGCCATACATCACTCGCCTCCTTTCTTCTTGTATAAACCGTATTATTTCACATATCCCAGAGCCTCGGCAATATCATCGACTCCGGCACCGTCCTGCAGACCTATCCGCTCAAGAGCAGTGGTCCTGTCGTTGCCCGTAAGAGCGTTCAGCTTTCTGGCGCGCTTTAATGCTATCTGGTTATATAGCTTCTTTTTTTCGTCCGGTCCGATAGTAAAAGGTGTGTTACTCGGGAATTTGATCTGTCCGTTATATAATCCAAACTTGGTCATTATAATTCTTTTGGCGTCATCGTCGTCTATGGTAACGCCTGCTCCGCCGTTTGCTCCGGCTTGCGCGGTTGCCTTTATCCGCTGTAGTCTTGCTGTATCATTCAAATATGCATTAACATAAGTCTCGCGCTCCCGTACAGCTTCTTTTTTAAAGTGCTTTTCTGTAAAATGCGAGGTAATTTTTGTCAATTCTCCCAGACCGCTTCCGACGATACTTCCTATTCCGCCGTAAAGTCTTTTATTAGCTGAACTTATACCCGGTATAAAATTGAGCACGGATCCGACAGCGCCGGCAAGCGACCCGAGCGTGGCTATTCCGGAAAGCCATGCGGATGCTCTGTTTTGTCTGTTCTTTACCTTGCCGTTTACCATTGCCATTTCATTTGCCTTGAAAACAGCATTATTTTTCCGGCGAGCAGCCATTGTTGCAGCATCTTCTCTTGCCTGACGGCTTATCCTATGCTTACCGTTATTAAGCTGCTCGAATGCACCGTATCTGCTCGCCGCTTTTCCCGCCGCAAAAGTATCAAGTCCGCCCGCAATAATACCTGCGCCTGCTCCAATAGCCGATACGACATTACCGGCGTCCTTGTTGCCGGCAAGTCCGGCTATTCCGGCACCCGCCTGCATACCTCCGGCAGTCGTCTTGAACGCGGCGGAAATAGCTTTGGTCATATTCTGACGATGCGCTATCTTATTCTTTCCATACGCTTTTGCCGCTCTGCGTCCGAACCTGCCCATACCGACGATACCGCTGAGTGTTCTTAAACTTCCCATACCTATGTTCACCCAGCTCATGCCCTTGTTATGTTTTTCTATCGATTCCTTTTCATTATCGTAAGCGTCTTTTTTTTTCTGATATTCTTTATATTCATCACTTTCCTTCGGAACCTTCGGCTCTTCCGGTTCTGTAAGCTCATCGAGACTCTTGACACTCAGCTTTCCGATACCGCCGACAATACCGGCTCCGTTACCCAGATGACTTATACCGTGGTCCGCAAGATCCCACAGTTTTCCCAGAGTACCCCCTTCGTCAGCTCCCGCAGGCGCAGGCGGATGATTCAGCCCGAATGTCAGTTTTAATTTATCGTCGTCGGTCTGTACGACAGGACCAGGCGGAGCGGCAGGTACAGGTTGTGCATCGGTTCCGTCACCTGCTCCCGCACTGACATTCGTACCGCCATTATTTACCTGCTGTGTAGGATCCGGCTGAAGCTGTGTATTAGTCGCATCCGTCGGGGGTTGAATCGGAAGTGAGGATACATGATTTTGTGAACTTGGCTGCAGCTCTCTCGGCTGATCATCTACCCTGATTCCACCGTCACTCATATATATTCCGCCCCCTTACTGCTGTATTATTACGGCATCGTTGTTAAGAAGCTCCGATACCGGTGTTGTTCCTTCTATGACAGGTGCCGCTATATCCGCGCCCATTGCTGCCGTAGCCGCGGCAATATCCAGCGTATCCGCGGTCATAGCGATAAGCAGTGTCCTGTCCGTATCGTCATCGACGATAAATGTGTGACGGAAGCAGAAATATCCGTCCTGCGCCGATACCGCAAAGCTGCCGACCTGCAGGTATTTGTTCATATAACGCATAAGCGCGTACAGGTCGTCGCACACCTTCCGGACAAGCTCCTTAAACAGCGGGAACAGCAAAAATACACCGGTGCTGTCCTCCGTCGGGTGTACGATATTCACCGTGCAGCCCACGGGAAAGCTCTCGCCGTCGGGCTCTATCATCAGCGTATCGTCGCCTTCAATAACATCGGCTGTCACATTTGCTCCGGCAGCTTCAAGTATCTGCCCGAGCTCCGTAATAAATTCTTTATCCCATTCTCTGCTCATAAGTCATTCCCCAACTCTGCCGATTTCCTCAACGATATCATCGAGGCTTTCGCCGCCGAGATACCGCAGTATCAGCCTGCCGGTACCGCACACGGTACGTTCCATGAGCTCCAGCGTCTTTCCGATCATACGAACGGACACGTCCGTCCTGACAAGATCGTTCATTACTATTCCCTGTGAGAACATTACCGTGCCGGTCTCGTCCCACAGACGATAGCTTCCGAACGAAAGACACTCATTTATCGTTCCGAGCAGCACGTCAAGTCCGGATAACATATTGCTTTCAACGTCGGTAAACAGATAAATGTCGATCTCCGCTATGACAATACCCTCGTCATCGGGAGAAAGGGATATCCGGTACCCCATTCTGCTCTTTTCATAAAACGGCGACTTTACCGAACATAAAAGCACCGGTCCGTCCTCCGTCTCCTGTATCTCAGCCTCTTCAACCGTACCCGTTACAGCGGTTTTGAGTATCCTGAGATATTCTCTTACATCATCAATACCCATGATATTGTCCTCTGCTTACGATCCCAGATAACCGAAATCGCTGTTTGTCAGTGTCTTTCCGTATTTTGAGAAATTGAGCTTTATTGCCTCGATTATATGCCGGTTGCATATACCGGAATTTTCCGATGCCGCAAGAAATGCCGCGTTCGTCAGTATCTCCTTGATGTTGCTTCCGGAAAGCTCGAAATGCTCGGCGAAGAAGTCGAAGTCAAGCTGCTCGTCGGTGCGTGCGGAAGCGGGAAGTATCTTCTTCCACAGCATCAGCCGCACTTCCGGTGTCGGGAACACGAAGTTTATCATGAACTTTATGCGACGCTTGAATGCGTCGTCTATATTATTGACGTAATTCGTCGCGAGAATCGTTATCCCCTCGTAATCCTCGAGCTTTTGCAGCAGGAACGCCGTGTCCGCGTTTGCATAGCGGTCATTCGCGTCCTTCACCTCGGAACGCTTCGCGAACATAGAATCCGCTTCGTCGAAAAACAGCATAGCGTTGATATTCTTTGCTTTGTTGAACAGCGCGGAGATGTTCTTCTGCGTCTCGCCGATGTACTTGCTTGTGAGCTGCGAGAGGTCTATGCGGTACAGGTCAACGCCGAGCTCATTCGCCATTACCTGCACTGCCATTGTCTTTCCCGTTCCGGGCGAGCCGTAGAAAAGCGCACAGAGCCCGCGCCCGTACGGAGATTTTTTGGCAAATCCCCAGTCCTCGTTCACGACTCCGCGATACTTGACCTGATCGCAAATCATCTTCATTTTTCGCTTCTGGTCGTCGCTCACAACGAGATCGTCCCATGTGAACACCGCGTTTATCTTCGCGGCATAGCTGCCGAGCGGGTTCACGGTATAAAGCCGCACAGCCTCCGCGATAATGCCGCGGTCGGGCGCTGTTCCGCGCAGCCTTGCGATGTCGCGTGCGGTAACGGCAGCCTTCCCGATACTGTCCGGAGTAAGAATATACTGATTTGCGAAAACCGCGGTATCGGCATATCCCTCAAGACGGCGATCCCAGAATTTCTTTCTCTCGTTAGCGGTGAGCATCGGCAGCTCAACGCTTATGAACTGCGACCGCGTATCTATGAACATATCGCTCTTTTCCGCGGTTATCCAGAAGAAGAACCCGAACACGGAAACGATATGATCCGCGGTACGTTTCAGCTTGGCGGCTATCGGCGAACGCCTTGTGCCGCCCTCGTTGTCCGATTCCGTGAGAGCCTCGCCGAACGTAAAGCACGGCACAGCTCCGAGCAGCACGGTCTCGGTATATATCATATCAATGTATCTTCCGATATCATCATATTGACTGTTTATCAGCTTATAAAGGTCGATATCGAGCATACTCAGCCCGGTACCGCTCAGAGCCCTCGCCGCTGTGTATCGTCTTCCCACGCCGGCAGGACCGTAAATATTCAGTACAAAATGCGGGTCTTCCTTCAGGGCTTTATCGGCAAACAGATCGTTTACAAATCTGAATTTGTCCTCTCTGATCTCAACAAATCCTTCCGGGTCAAACCGCGGGTATATGCGGCAGTATTCCTGCAGACCGGCGGCAATCTCATTCCTTCCGAAGATGTATGCCGATACCCTTGCCGAAAGCATAAGCCTCTGCGCACTTTCGGGGCGTTCGCGCCGCTTCTGTTCGCGGTCACACAGAAACCTGCACAGCGGCGAGTCCGCCGTTAAAGCCGCGCGGTCTCCCTTTTCACCGAAAATGTACCCGTACAGCTTGACAGCCAGCCATTTTGTCGGGCAGTAATCACTCGTGTTGTTGTGAAGATATGTATATACCGCCTCATACTTTCTGTCGTATTCAACCGAAAGTGCGAGCAGCAAAGAAAAGCGCTCAAGCTCGCTCAGTCCGAACATCACGCATACCGTATCGAAACGCGACACAAAATCGCTCCCGAAACCGAGCTTTTTTCTCCGCTCGATATGGAAGAACGCGTTTTCGATCTGATCCATTGCATCCTCGGAAAGACGATCTCCGTTTCCGTTATTCCGTGCCGACATCAGCAGCTCGCCGAGGTCACCGGACGCAACCGACATTCCGAGCGCAGACCCGGTCTGCTCACGCACGGGTATGCTTTCCGCGCTTAATCCTCTTGCCCCGGTGACGAGCGTGAAGCACAGGTCGAGATAAGAAAACAGATCCTTAAGCACCTCATCGTCATTTGTATATGGGATCAGCAGATCTCCGATATTAAAAAACGAGTCGTAAAGCTTTTTTATCTCCATGATCTACCGCCAATTTGATCGTATCTTATTAATTATCCGACGCTGTCACAACATTTGGTTGATATTTTGAGTTAACTGTAACCTGTAAACTATAAAAATCAACTGTTTGTTGTGACAGAGACTTATCCGATAATGTTTATTCCCGTGGCTTTGACGTATCCCGTTCTGCCGTCGAACACGCACTTGTACCACTTGCCCTTGTCGCCCGCGACTGTGCCGGAAACAACGACATTCGCCCCCGGCTTCAGCTCCGCAATTACGGCATTGGTGAAGCTCGGACCCGTCCTGAAATTGACCGGACGCGAAACTACGCCCGCTTTGTTTTCCGCGGTTTCCTCTTCACCCGCAGGCTTGGCAGTCTCCGCAGGCTCCTCCTGCACAGGCTCTTCCGTGACAGCCTCCGGCTCTGTGTCCTCTTCCGATAACACGGTCTCTTCGGCAACTATTTCTTCCGCAGCCGCTTCGGCTTTCTTATTCTTCTTGGCCATATCGGTCTCTCCTTTTTATGATCGGCAAAAACACTGATTTATACAATAAGACCGCTCTGGTGAACGGTCTTATTGCTCAGCATAAATTTACGAAACTCTTGTCATACCCTCATGAGCGATCTCGATCGACTCAATAGCGACTTCGGATGCCGTCGCGTTGAAATCGGGAGCAGTGTATCTCATAGGCCAAGCGTTTATGACCTGCCACGAAGCTGCGGGAGCTTCCTCTTCATCAAGCAGCGTAATGGTGATGGTTTTTCTGTCGACCGCACCGTTAACACCCGTTATCATCCAGTCATATATCGCTGTGGAATCAACGAGACCCTGTCTGAGTGTGATATTTCCGTACCTCTTGAGTCCCGGGATCTTGGAAGGCGTTGTTTCCATATCGCCCTCTCTGTACTCTACTACATCTATCGAAGCGTCAAATCCGGTAGCCTCGGAAAATCCTCCCGCTTCTATACCGTCTATCTCGACCTTGTATCTAAACCGTGTATGTGGATAAACCATACTGATTCAACTCCTTTCAATTATTCCGAATCGCCGGTCTTCTGAGTGATCCTGAAGATCACAAATTCGGCAGGCTTAACGGGTGCAACGCCTATCACGCATACAAGACGTCCGTTGTCGATATCGTCCTGGCTCATTGTGCTTCTGCCGATATTAACGAAGAATGCCTCGTCAGCAGATGATCCGGCAAGGGAGCCGTTTCTCCACATTCCGTTGAGGAATACGCTGATAGTTCTGTGTACTCTTGTCCAGAGAGCCTCATCGTTCGGCTCAAATACTGCCCAGTTCGTATTCGCCTTGATCGTCTCTTCAAGGTAGATGAACAGACGGCGAACGTTGACATACTTCCAGCTCGGGTCACCCGATACTGTTCTTGCGCCCCATACTCTTATGCCCTGACCCGGGAATGCACGGATAAGGTTCACGCCCTTCGGGTTGAGGATATCCTGCTCGCCCTTGTTGAACTGTGTATCGAGTCCCACGCACGCTCTTACAACTTCGTTCGCGGGAGCCTTATGAACGCCTCTCGCGTTGTCGCTTCTCGCGTAGATACCCATGATAGAGCCGGACGGCGGGATAGCTATGTTCTTCTTGTCAAGCGGATCGAACACCGTCAGCCACGGATGATAAAGAGCCGCATAGCTCGAAGAGAATATATCTCTGTGTGCCGCGATCTCGTCAACCTTCTTTGCGCTTCTCGGAACATCGAGCACCGCGAATCTGCTTGCGAGGTTCTCGCAGTGTGCAACGAGCGTGAGCTGTACGTTCGGGTCGGTGATACCCGGAACCGCCATTATGGAAACAACGTCGTTGTCGAGGAAGGACTGGATGCCCGTTCTGTTGCCGGCACCCTTATTCTCGCCGATAAAATCACCGGCGGACAGATCGGAAGCAGCGCCGTTGCTGCCGCCCTTGAACTCGGCGGTAACTACCGTCTCGTCCTCGGAGCAGAGTGTTCCGAAGGGATAACCAATCTCGTTCGAGCCCTTGTATTCAACGCTGATAAGCTCGGACTTTGCTGTCTTCTTGGAGATGTAGTTCGGGGACTCGATATTGAATGAGAGGTTGTCATAAGTCTCGGTCGTATCGTCGTACTTCACTTCCATAGATATCTCACAGGTCGTAAGTACCTTCACGGGAAGAAGGTTGTTGTCTGTGATATCCCCGGAGAACGCGTTCACGAATGTGATTACGTTGTCCTGGTTCTTCTCTACCTTGTTGTATTCGATGGTATCGCCGTCGGTGAATGCAACGATGTCGCCGGGTGCGAATCCCGCGCCGTTCTTTACTCTGTACTTCTTGTCGCCGACAAGCTCAAACGCCTGTGTCTTTGCCTTCGAGGAAGGAGTGATCTTAAGGCCGATGCTGTCGCCCCAGAGACCGGGATTCTTTGCTGTGAATGCAAGATCGCCGACTGTTGCCTCTGCGCACTTCGCGCTCGAAGGAGCAACTCTCGAAATGAATGCACGCGTACCGCCGTTGATGAAGAAATGCTCAACAGCGTAAGCGAGGAAACGGTACTCACCGAATTCGTTCTCGGAAAGGAAACCGCCGTACTTTCTTCTGAAATCAGCAAAGTTTGTTACGAGCTGCGGAACTCCGCCTACCGGACCCTTTTCCGCGAGACCGACAAAGCCTGCCGTACTTGTTCCGACACCCTCCATGGGCTTTCCGCCGGATTCAAACTCCTCGACATATACACCGGGAGATAAATATTCTGCCATAGTGATCGCTTTTACCCGACTGACGGGTAAAAACCTTCCCCCTTTCAGTTTACTTCTGTGCCTGCCGGCACATTATTTTGGATTACTCCTTAATTATAACTCCATATTATAACCGAAACTATAATCCAAACTATAATTATTCGTCAATTCTGCCCAAAATGTTTTCGGCTTTGTTGATTATATCATCGTTATCGTCATCTTCGTCATTATCCCCGGCAGCATCGTCAGCAGACATTACAGTCCGGAAAATACCGCTGTACTCTTCCTCGTGATCCTGCTTATCATAAGTCTTTCTGCGCGCCTTCCGGAGCCTTGTATAAAACCTGTCACGCGACTCGGTCTCCTTCAGCACTCTCCTTTCGAGCGTTTTACGTTCCTCATAATTCTCATTCTGCGAACCACTCATGCCGCGCATTTCCGAAAGCAGCTCCTTATCCTCCTCCAACCGGAGCAGCGGCATGGCATCGCGCTGTTCCCTCGTGACGCGCTTTTTCGCCATGATCTCAAACTCTCTCATTATGCGGATATCGGAAAGGTTTCTGTCGGCACGGAATGCAAACGCACCGTGGCTGTCCGCGAAAAGGTTGGTGTAAAAATCGCCGAACCCGCCGAATTTCTTCTTTCTGCGAGGTCCCTTCATCCGCTTTTTGTCGCTGTCGAGAGTTGCTTCACCCGGCTCCTTGTTCGTGTTCACCGAAATAAGCATCTGTCCGTATCTGTCAGAGCCGACGGATACATTGTCAAAGGAGTTCTTAATCCCCATGACCTCGTAGTATTTCTCGTCCTGCGGATTAGGCTCGTAGCCCTCGACTTTTTTCTTGTCCTGCATCTCGCTTTCGCGGACGTGCTCTATTCCCTCGGACAGATTGAGTTTTTTATCGTAATTGTCGTAATCATCGAATACCGACATACCGCACCTCACTCATCGAGATAATAGTAATACTCGCCCGCTTCCGCTTTCGTGAACGCCTTGCCGCTCTTGGAATACTCGTTCCTGAGCGCGGCAATTATATGCTTCATTCCGACTGCGCCGCTGCCGTCTGCCGCCGCAAGAAACGCGCTGTGCAGGGAGATGTTCCTGATGTTGGAGCCGGAAAGCTCGAAGTTATTGACAAGGTAATCGAAGTCGATATTTTCGAGCGGAAGCTTCTCCGGGAAAGCCCGCTTCCACATCTCCGCGCGTCTTGCGCTGTCCGGGAACGGGAAGTCTATCATCAGCTTCATTCTGCGCTTGAACGCTTCGTCGAAGTTCTGGACAAGGTTTGTTGCGAGTATGACTATACCGTTGTACTCCTCTATTTTCTGGAGCAGGAAAGCAGCCTCCATATTGCTGTATTTGTCGTTTGAATCCTTGACCTCGGTGCGCTTTGAGAACAGCACATCCGCTTCGTCAAAAAACAGGACGATCTTGCTTTTCTTCGCCTTCTCGAATATCTCGTCAAGATTCTTTTCCGTCTCGCCGATGTATTTGCTGACGACATTTGCAAGGCTTATGCGGTAGATATCGAGCCCGAGCTCCGAGGCGATTATCTGCGCCGCCATTGTCTTTCCCGTTCCGGGAGGTCCCGTGAAGATCATCGAAACGCTTCTGCCGTAGGCTATCTTTCCGGAAAAGCCCCATGTATCATATACCTTATGACGGTAGCGCACCTGATCGCACGCCGTTCGCAGCAGCTTTCTGCTGTGTTCGGGAAGCACTATGTCGTCCCAGCCGTAAACGCAGTTTATCTTCACAGCCTTGCTGCCCATATCCGAGTTTACCGAGCGGCAGCAACCCTTCTTGATATCCGCGGCGGAGATCGTCTCCCCTTCCGCGAACATTTCCGCAAACCGCAGAGCCTTCTTTATTCCGCCGACTGTGAAGCTGAATTCGCCGGCAAGCTCCGGAATATCAACCGTATCGTCGGTTTTGTATGAGCGTATCTCGCTTTCCCAGATACGGTACTGCTCGTCGATCGAGGGCAGACCTATTTTCACGGTTACAGTCTCCGCGGCAAAACCGCGGATATCCTCGCAGCATACGGCAATTACCGTCCTCGTGCCAAGCTCGTCGGAAAGCATATCCGCAAACCGGGTAAATTCTTCGTCTTTAATATCTGCGGACTGTATCACTATCGGAACCGCTCCGAGCAGCATCAGTTTTGTCGCGAGCTCCCTGATTCGTGACCGGTCATATTTTATATCGCAGCGCAGCTCGACATATCCGTGTCCGGCAGCTTCGACAGCACGCTCCGCGGCTGTGCGCCTGCCGGAGCCTTCCTCGCCGCAGACCGCTATTATCCGCTGTGTGTCAATTGTGCGGGTCTTCAGGGCGGCGGCTATCTCACGCTCCGCCCGGATATTCTCCGAAAGCGCGATATAACGCGTATCATAATAAGGCTCCGGCATGAAAGCGTCGTCATAGATATCGCCGTCGGTAATGAACCTCGCCGCAAACGGCTTTAACGTCATCACCGCGTTGTACCGCGGCGCGGTACCGTCAAAAAAGCGGGAGAGCGCGGAGTATTCCGAAAGGCTGTCGGCAACGGGAAATATATCCGATACTCCGTAAAACAGCTCACATACAGCCTCGGGCGTTATGCTCCCCGCACGGACTCCGAATACGGAATAAACGGTCTCCGCCGCGCGTCTGCTGAAATTGACCAAAGCTCCGAGCGCTGTCGCGAGCTTTTCCGCGTCTTTCATTCCGCGCAGAATATCGGACAGCGGCGTATCGCCGAGCCCGTTCAGAAGCGTTATTATGTTGTCTGCGGAGGTCTTGTCATATCCGCTTTTTTCAAACGACAAAAGGTGATCCGTCAATGCGGAAAACAGCGGTCTGTATTCATTGTACATTGTCAGCTCACCTCTTCACTGTCATTCACGAAGCCCGACAAAAACTCGTTTTTGAGCCACCTGCTCGGTGTTATGCCAAGCTCCTCGTCGATCATCTTCGCGTATCCGTCATATTTCTTCTTCGCCTTGTCCGGCTTTCCGAGCGCAAAGCAGCACATCATGTAGCTGCACACTATCTGCTCGGAAAACGGATCTATTTCGGACGCATTTTTGAGATATACAAGCTCGCGCTCGCGATCATTCTTCTCTCTGTGATACTCCGCAGCCATAAGCGACGCGTTCACGAAGCACCGGTCATAATACTCCTTCAGCTCCTGCGAACCGCGGCTGTCGCTTATGCCGAGGTATCTTCCCCAATAGCTTTCCAGCACCTTTTCGCGTGACATCAGCTTCTTTATATCGGAATTATCCACTGCCGCACAAACCTCGATTATATCACGATCGTCCTCCGCGATCATCGACATATCGAGCATATAGCACTTGTTCTTGTAGATTATGATGTTTTCGAGCCCGTAAGCGGACAGCTCCCTGCGCAGTCCGTAGATTATGTTATGAAGCATGGCTACCGCGTTTGCCGGGATATCACCGCTCCAGAGCATATTCAAAAGCTCCTCTCTGGGCACCGGCTTTCCCGCTCTTTCGAGCATATACGCGATCAGCTCGATGCTCTTGCGGCTCTTGCACTGTATCTCCGTGTCACCGACGCTGATACGCAGCGTGCCGAAGCGGTAGATATGCAGCTTTCCGCCGTCGCTGACTTCACTGTTTATCTCCGCGAGCGTGTCAAGCTCCTTCTGATGCAGATACGGCAGCGGGAGCGAGTTCTCTTCAAGATACTCGCAGGCGCTTTTTACGTTCGCCGCATAGAGCTCCCTGTTCCCCTCGTAACGGAGAAGCCCGTTGTACAGCTTTCTGCACACGCTGTAACGGTTCTCCTTGCCGAACATACTGTCCGCCATATTCAGCGTGGCTTCCATTCCCGCAATATCTCCGCAGTAGTAGCGGTACTGCGCGAGTATCCCAAGCACCTCCGGGTCTGTCGTGCCGCGGTTCTTCTCGATGATATCGCCGCAGTAACCGATGAGCTCGAACTCGTAATTTGCAAGGAACTTCTCACCGTAATTCTTCAATATTCGTTCTGCCGCAGCCGCATTTCCGCTCACGTCGAACAGCTTTATAGCCTCGGCAAAACGCTTCTCTTTTATGTAATACGCGGAGGCTCTTTCGATCATTCCCCGCTTCGTCTCCGAGGACAGCATACCCGAAAGCACGGTCCTCATGACCTCCGGGAAGTGTATACTCCCGTTTTCGTCCCGCGAGAGCACACCCGTATTCACAAGGCTCTGTTCCCTTTCCGCGCCGTCGTTCATGCGGAAAACAGATGCCGAAAATCCGGCATCCTGCGGACAGATAAACGCCGACATTTCAAGATATTCCGCAAGGTCACGCGATATTTCGGAAATGATGTTACATTCGATATACCGTCCGAGCAGTGTGCGCCCGACGCAGCTTCCGATCTCTTCGTCGGAAACGGCAGCCTTCGCGATACCGGCAGTTCCCGCGCACCAACCGTCCGTGTATGTGAACAGTGTGTTGATATATTTGTCCGTGTGTTCCCTGCCGAGGGTTTTCAGATACTCCGCAGTCTCGGCACGGGTGAACCGCATTTCGTTTATACCATACAGAGCTGCGCTCCCGTTCATCAGGTATTTAAGCGCAAAGCCGGGTATTGCACGACCCGCGATCATCATACGGAATTTTCCGTTCACCGCCGCGTTACACAGCAGCGCCAAAAAAGCCGACGCTGTTTTATCGGTAACAACATCGGCATTGTCAACAAGAACAAGCCCGTTCTCACGAGCCGAAACAATATCTGTAAAGCGGCAGACAGCGTCATATCCCGTGCCGCCGAAAATACCGGAAACACACGCTTCAAGCACGGCGGCAATACGTTCCGGCGAGTCGTCATACGCGGCAAGCGATATCAGCACACTGTCCGCGTTTTCAGCGGCAAGCTGTCCGAGATACGCGGTCTTTCCGTATCCGGCGCAGCAGGCTATGACACCGAGCTGCGCGGACATTCCGGGCCGTTCCCTGCGAACAAGCCCGGATATGCGGTTTACTTTTTCTTCATTAATTATCATAACATTTATCGGTATTGATCTGTTACCCGAAATATCTGAATCCTATTACTGCCGTATCCATTGAAACGGGAGCATCGTCCCGGAAGCTTTCAAGATCGTTTTCAAGCTGCTTTATCGTCTCGTCGAGCTCATATACACTGCCGGATATCCTGTTGACCACATTGACAAGTCTTTCAAGGGTGTATTTCGAGCCCTTCGGGTCACACATCTCGGATATGCCGAAGGAGGTGAGCAGAAGCGTGCTGCCCTGATAAAGCCGTATCATATTCTGATCGAAAGATATCCCGCGCATCTGTCCGAGGCTGAACGGCAGATTCGCCTTCTCTAATCTGAAATTCTCACCCGGCTTCTTGACAAGGATCGGCGGCATTCCCGCGTTCACATACTTCATAACTCCGGTCTTGAGATCAACCTCCATGATTATCGCGCCGACGGTAAGCCCGGAATCCTTTTTCTCTATGCTGCAAAGCTGGTTGTTCGTCTCCGCGGCGATCTTGAACGGCTCAAAGCCCATTTTTGCGCAGCTCTTTATGTACGAGATCGCAAGCACGGTGAATATCATCGAGGAAAGATCGTTTCCGAGCGACTCGCCGAGCACTATGAACAGGTGGTTTGTATCGGTAAGGAAGTAATTGCAGACGCTGCACCTGTTGTCCATTGTATGACCTAGGCTCGCGTAAAGGTCAAAATCGGTGCGTTCCGGGAATGCGGGATAGGTAAGCTCGCTCGATACTACCTTCCGTATCCTGCTCGCAACGTCGAGATCGACACGCTGCCTTTCGACTACGATAGTCTTGACCTCAAGATTGCGGGTATAGTTTATTGTACGGTCCGCGAGAGAATTGAAATCCTCCGCGATCTGCTCTATCTCGTCATTGGTGTTTATCTCTGTGATAGGCTCGAAGAAAAGGGCGTTCTCATCAGAAACAAATATATTCATGTGATTGGAAATGACTTTCAGCGGCTTTACAACATTTGCCCTCAGAAATACGATTATTATTACCGCCAGCATTATTATGCCGAGATCGGCGAGGCTTGCAAGCGAGAGCGTCGAATCCAGCGCTGAGTGAAGCACATGGGTAATGTCTATCTCCGTTCCGGCGACTGCGGCTACACTGCCGTCGGCATACTTTATCGGCGCATACGCGGCGATTATCACCTTGTCGCCCGTACTTTCGGTAGTATCATGCTTTACCGCTTCTCCGGTCTCAAAGACCTTGCTGATCGTGTTAAAGCACTTGCTTTCTCCGAAATGATAACCGAATCCGATACCCTCGTCAGCCGGGTCATTCGAGGAGTCGATTATCACCGTCATATCATTCAGTATATTTCCGTCTGCGTCGCGTCTGGGATACAGAATAAACAGATCCTCGACCCCGAAAACTTCCCTGATATATACAAATCCGTCGTTGACGATAGTATACGTTTCGTCCTGTCCGTTTTCCAGCCAATCGTCCACGATCTCTCCGTTTCCAACGAACTCGGCGGCATATTTGCTGCATTTAAGGGCGAAGCTGTAATATGTATCTATACTGCGCTTGATGCTCGCCAAGGCTGCCGTTATACTGATAAGCAGGCTCATGGCGACTATCGTTATAACGAATATTATAATAAGCTTGTTCTGCAGCTTACCTTTCCCTTTGATCTTCAATAAAAACACCTCTCACGGAAATAACGCCGTCCGTTTCAGCGTATCTCCAGATATTGCTTTTCATAATCCCCGGCATTGCCGGCTATGCAACTGTCGCATCTGAACACATACTGCTTCGCCGCAGCGTCGTTTCTGTCAAATTTTAGAAGCTCGATGAAATATGAACGCGCTTCGAGATAGCTGCCCTTCAGGAACAGACCAACTCCCGTCTCGAAGAACAGTCTGCTTCTCATCTTGCTGTATTTCGTGTCGGCAAGATCGCCGTCATATACATCATACAATTCTTCCGTCCTGTCCGCGGCACTGTGATATATCTTTCCGAGCCTGCGGCTGTTGTAGCTTTGCTGAAAATCGTTGAGACGCGATGCCGCGGCGCTCGTTATCAGGATATGGGAATTGTACTTCTGCGCCGTCTCGCTCAGGAATGTCGCGGTATCCATAGTCTCCGACATCACCATCGGCATATTGAAGCCGTTGTGACCGACAACTCCGACACATACCGCGCCGTAATCTATACCTATGCCGAGCCCTTTGAACAGCGGCTTGCGCTCTTCAAGCTCTGCCTGCTGACAGATGGTTATCGCGCATTTCAGCGCATCGTCGCAGCTTCCCTCAAACATTCCGGATATGCCCGTTCTCGTAACGCACAGCAGCTCGCCGCCGTGCTTTTCCAGCGCATAGCCGACATCCTCGGTCTGCATATTTATAAGGGATATCAGTCCGTCGTCCCTGTTTATCATAACGCTGTCTCTGAAATAAACGGTCGATACGTTTACGACAACGGCGTTTGTTTTCACCGAAAGACCCGGTTCGGACAGCCTGCCCCGTTCGTTTTTACTCATTAATGATGTTTCCTTTCATACCGTCACGGCACCATGATATTTGTCGTTCCCGGATTCATTATCTGTATTACTCCGCCCCAGTTGCACATCAGCTTGCTCGTGTTGTTGAGCGCCGGCTGTCCGCCGATAAGAACGGTGGGGCTGCCCGGAGCCCACGGTGCGGTCGTCACCGGTATGCACGGCATAGGTGTCAGCACACCGAACGCCGCAGATGTCGCGGAAGCCACGGTCGGGTTGCCGAGACAGGAGCACATACCGAACGGCATAATGTTCACCATCGGCTTGTTGTCCATGATATTCGCAAGCGGCATAGATGTAAGCGTCTTGTTCTGCGGGAGCACATTCAGTGTGGACGGTGCCACTCCGAACGCGCACATAAGCATTGCTCCGCCGCATACGGCGAATGCCATATTGACCGCTCCTTTCCGTTTTGCCTTTATTTTGTCAGATCTATCGTTATATTGCCCGATCCGGATATGTCTATTTTTTTCTGCACGGTCTTTTTGCCCTTTTGGTATTCACAGATCATCTCGCCGCCCGTAATGCCTTTCAGCAGCATCATAAAGCTGCCGTCCGAGCCGGGTACACATTCCGAGACCGGGACTATGATCGTGCCTATTTTCGGGAAATCCGAGCCGAGACTGCCGCCGAGCAGATACTCCGATCGTTCGCCGTCACCGGCACCAGTTATCCTGATATACTCGCTTTTGTCGTCCGGGGATATCACCTTTAAAAGCCTGCCCTCGATGTTGATGCCGGCGTTGTGGTAAATGCCGATAACGGTACTTCCCTTCGCAGCGTCAGACAGCAGCTTATATGCCGTACCGCGGTCAGCTAACCAGAATCTCACCGGTACACCCGGCAGAGCTCTGCCCTCTATCCGGATTATATCCTCCGGAACGGGGTAATTTTTGTTCGGGAGCAGCCTCAGCGTGATATTATCGGCTTTCCCCTCTCTTATTTTACATTCCGCCGCGGTAAGGGCATAAATTCCGCCCTCCGCGTTAACGGTGTATTCTCCCGGCGGGACATTCACAAAAATGTATCTTCCGTCCGGCTTTACTATCGGCGGCTTCTGCCCTTCTATCCACACTCTCGCGTTGCTGCCCTTCACCGTCAGCCCCGTCAGGTCGTCGATGAGCTGCACGGTGACCGAAAGGCGCATAACGATACGGCGCGACGGTGACCCAAATCTTTCCATTCAGCTCACACCCCTTCAGACATCTTCCGGCTTTTTTATCTGCCCGAACGTGAATTCCGCCTCGGATACTCTTGTTATCTGCTTTATCCGCTCGGACTCTATCTCGATCGGATATACCTTGTAAAACAGCGACAGCTTGTACGGCTGATCCGGAACGTTCCAGATACGGTGCTTTTCCTCGGTATCCGGGTCGAGCATTTCTATGCGCGGCGGATACTTCATATCCGCAAACGCCTTGCCGTAGATCTCGGGCTTCATAACGGGACTGCCCTCTATGACCTGCATAACACGCCCGAGCATCTTAGATTCCTCAAGAGAACGGAATTTTATGTCGCTTGAGGAATACGCGGTTATCATATAGTACAGGTCGAGATAGAACGACGGCGCACGCAGCTTGTCGGCACCTATCGCTATTCTTTCGGTGGTGTCGATGTCGTTGTTTCTGTGTATGTCATAAAGGCATATCCCGAGAGAAACATCGCCCTTGTCGGACGGGTGGCAGACGCCTATCCCCTCCGAATTCGGTATGATGTCCGGCACCATTCCGCCGCGCAGTATCCTTACCAGCGCTTCGCTGACATCGGATATTATATTGTAATTCGCCATTTCTCTTTGACCTTTCCGTGCTCATACAAGTGCATGACCGTTACGGAGCACCGTCCTCCGCAGTTGTGTCGGAGACAAGATCTCCCTTTTCATTGTATGTCTTGCCCTTATCATGCTTGCCGAGCTTGTATGTTCCCTCATATTTCAGATTTCCGTCCGGATAGAATTCGCGTCCCTGTCCGTCATATAAGCCGGTGTAGAAACCGCCGTCATAGACAAGCGCTCCGTTATCATCGAACTGCTTTCCGCTGCCCTGATACTGACCGAGGTAGAATTCGCCGTCATATATCAGCTTTCCGTTTTTATACAGCTTGCCCTTGCCCTGATACAGTCCGTTGTTGAACTCGCCGTCATAGAGGAGCGTTCCGTCCTTCTCATTGTACAGCTTACCCTTGCCGTCGTAAACGCCGTTATCGGCTTCTCCCGAATAGATCAGCGTTTTTCCGTCCTCGGAATATACGGATATGATACCGGTATGTATCTGTCCGTCCGCGCCGACATTGCCCTTTGCAACGACCTGACCCGCCTCGTTATAGAAGGTTCCGTCGCCGAAGCAGTCGCCGTTCCTGAAGCCGCCCTCATAATAGAGCACGCCGTCCTTGTACAGCTTTCCTGTTCCGTCGTACTTGCCTGCGCTGAATGTACCCTCATATACCTTATTGCCGGTCTTGGTGTCGTAAAGCTCGCCCTTGCCGTCATACAGGTCTTCCGCGAAGGCACCGGAGTACAGCAGCGCACCGGTGCTGTCATAGAGCTTTCCGCTGCCGTCATACTTGCCTTCCTTGAATGTGCCGTCATATATGAGCACACCCGGTTTTCCGTTGTATTTCTTTCCCGTACCGTCATAGATCCCGTTCTTCACGTCTCCGGAATATATCAGATAGCCGTCCTTATCGTAGATGTTCGTGGTACCGCTCACCACAGCCCCGCCGGATACGGTACCTTCCATAGATACCGCGCCCGTGCTGTCGTAATATGTACCCTGACCCTGCGGATTTCCATCCTTGAAGTCGCCCTCATACCAGAGCGTTCCGTTCTTGTATAACTTGCCCTTGCCGTTGTACTTGCCGCCGGAGAACTGTCCGTCATAAACGAGTTGCTTGTTCTGATAGCTCTTGCCGGCACCCTCGTACTGACCGTCCGAGAAGCTGCCGTCGTAGATGAGCTGACCGCTGCCGTTGTACTCCTTGCCGGAGCCGTTATATTTCCCGTCCTTGAAATCGCCCTCGTAGATAAGCACACCCGGCTTGCCGTTGTAGAGCTTTCCGCTGCCGTCATATATACCGTTCTTGACCTCACCGGAATAGATCAGATAACCGGCGTTGTCGTAGATATTCGTAGTGCCGCTTACCACACCGCCTCCGGAGACCTGACCCTCCATTGCGACTCCGCCGTTGTCGTCGTAGTAGGTTCCCTGTCCCTGCGGCTGACCGTTCACGAAATTGCCCTCATACCAGAGCTGATCGTTCTTGTACAGCTTTCCGCTGCCGTTATATTTGTCGTTTGTAAAGGAGCCCTCATAGACGAGCTTATCGTCCTTGTATTCCTTGCCGCTGCCGTCATAATGCCCGTCCGCGACATCTCCTTCGTAAACCTTCTTGCCGTTCTTATATACGATTCCCTTTCCGGTCTTCTTGCCGTTCTTGAAATCGCCTTCATACACGAGCTTGCCGTCCTCGTACAGCTTTCCGCTGCCGTCGTACTCACCGATCTTGAAGTCGCCCTCATACACGGCCTGTCCCTTATCGTACAGCTTGCCCGTACCGTCATAGATACCGTCGGTGAAGGTTCCCTCGTAGCGGATATCTCCGGAAGCGCTGTCGTAAAGCACGCCCTTTCCGTCGTACTTGCCGTCGGCAATGCCGCCGACATAGAGCAGGTTTCCGTTGTCGGCAAACATCGTGGTCGTACCGTCAACAACATCGCCGTTGCCCAGAGTTCCGTCTGACAGCACAGCGCCGTTCTCGTCGTAGAAGGTACCCGTTCCGAGCGGCTTTCCCATTGAGAAACCGCCTGTGTAATACAGCACGCCGTTCTTGTAAAGCGAGCCGGAGCCGTTGTAGAGCGAATCCGTAAATTCACCGCTGTACACGAGCACACCGTTATTGTACTGCTTTCCGGTACCGTTGTACTGCCCGTTCACGAAGTTTCCGGCATAGGCAATGCCGTTTTCGTCCATAAGCGTGCCGGTGCCGTTGTATTCGCCGTTGTCGAAGCTGCCGTCATAGAGGAGCTGTCCGTCCTTGTACAGCTTACCGCTGCCGCAGTATATATTCGCCTTGAAATCGCCGCTGTATACTATCCTTCCGCTTGCGGTATCGTAAAGCTCACCCTTGCCGTCATACTCGTTGTTTACGAAATTGCCGCTGTACTCAAGCGTTCCGGTCACGGCGGAATAAACCTTGCCGGTACCGTTGAAGGCGCCGTTCACAAAGCTTCCGTCATACAGCACATTCCCGCTGTTTTCGTCATAGAGCTTGCCGGTCCCGCTGTACATTCCGCTTACAAACTGACCGGTGTACATTATCCTGCCGTTTGTGTAATACTGCGTCCCCTCGCCCTCGAACATATTCGAGCTGAAGCCGCCGGTATATTCGACCGTGCCGTCGGGATAGTACAGCTTGCCGTAACCGGAATATTCGCCCTTAACGAAATTTCCGGTATATACCAGCTGATGATCGTAATTGTAAAGAGTTCCTTCGCCCTCTACGCTGCCGTTTTCGAGACGACCCTCAAACAGCTTGTTATCAAGCGCCGCGGTATCATACAGGCATACCTTGCCCGTATATCCGACCGCGACC
>JAFPUE010000109.1 GCA_017395555.1 Ruminiclostridium sp.
CGAGCTGCAAAAGCACGAGATACCGTTTGAGATAATCCCCGGCGTATCGTCTTCGATTGCTGTTCCCGAGCTCGCGGGAATACCTGTGACACACAGGAACGTGAGCCGTGCGTTTCACGTCATAACCGCCCACACAGCGGACGATAAGCGTGATTTTTCACGGTATGCGGGACTTGACGGAACGCTCGTTTTCCTTATGGGACTGGCGGCGATCGGTGACATCGCGGACGGGCTTGTGCGCGGCGGAAAGTCGCCGGAAACTCCCGCGGCTGTCATCTCCGACGGCGGTACGGCAAAGCAGAAAACAGTTCGCGGTACGCTTGCGGATATAGCAGAAAAAGCAGTTGAAATGATAGCTCCGGCGATAATAGTTGTCGGCGAAACTGCGGCTTACAATCTTTCATACAGCACATCAAAAAATGCACTAAACGGCGTTTCAGTTACAGTCACGGGCACAGCAAAATTCACTGAAAAGATTTCCGCTCTCCTTGAAAAAGAGGGCGCGAAAGTGCAGCTCCACAGTCATGTGACCATAACGAAAAAGCACGATATACCGGCACTTGACGGCTACAGCTGTATAGCGTTCACAAGCTCATACGGTGCGGAGTTATTCATTGCAGATTGTCGTGAAAAACACATCGACCTTCGGACACTCGCGGGGATAAAGATAGCCGCGGTAGGAAGCGGAACTGCTGAAACGCTCGGGGCGGCGGGACTTATACCGGACATTGTTCCGACAAAATATACGGTCGCTGCGCTTGGTGAAGCGATAGCAGACAACATCGACGGAAAAGTTCTGACACTTCGTGCAGCGCTGGGCTCGGAGGAACTCACCGAGACGCTTGACAAACGCGGAGTCAAATACGATGATGTAAAGATTTATGACACAACAGAACGAAGCCTACCGACGATTTGCGCGGACACCGACTATATCGTGTTTGGAAGCTCGTTCGGAGTACGCAGCTTTTTCGAACGTGGAAGTACAATATACGAAAATACAACGGTAGTTTGTATCGGTGCGCAGACGGAAGAAACTGCAAAACAATACACAAAAAACAGGGTAATCACAGCCTCTCCGCACAGCGCGGAAGGAGTTGTAAACGTGATAAAAGGAGACCGGAAATGAGACGATTCAGACGGCTTCGCACAAGTGAAGAAATGCGCTCGCTCGTGCGTGAAACAAGGCTCACCAAAAGCGAGCTTATCTATCCGATATTTGTGACGGAAGGAGAAGGAATAAAGAACCCCGTCGACTCCATGCCGGGCATTTATCAGTGGTCACTCGACACGATTGACGAGGAGCTTGACCGCGCGGAAAAAAGCGGTATCGCGGGATTGCTGATATTTGGTATTCCCGCGCGCAAGGACGAGCTTGCGTCTGAAGCATACAGCGAAAACGGCATCACTCAGCGTGCGATACGGCACATCAAGGAGAAGTACCCGCGGCTGCTTGTGATAGCCGATGTGTGCCTGTGCGAATATACATCTCACGGGCATTGCGGCGTTGTGTGCTGTGGCGAGATCGTGAACGACAAAACGCTCCCGCTGCTTGCGAAAATGGCAGTGAGCCTTGCGGATGCGGGTGCGGATATCATTGCCCCGTCGGATATGATGGACGGGCGCGTTGCAGCGATACGAAATGCGCTTGACGAAGCCGGTCACATCAATACACCGATACTTTCATACAGCGCGAAGTTTGCATCGGGGTATTACTCACCGTTCCGCGACGCAGCACAGTCGGCTCCCGCGTTCGGCGACAGGAGAACATACCAGATGGATCCGGCAAACGGGCGCGAAGCTCTCCGTGAGATTGAGGACGACATTGACGAGGGCGCTGATATGGTAATGGTAAAACCTGCACTCGCGTATCTTGATATTCTCCGCGCTGCCCGGGACAGATTTGATCTGCCGATAGCGGCATATAACGTGAGCGGCGAATACAGCATGGTAAAAGCTGCCGCGGCGAACGGGTGGATAGATGAAAAGCGGATAGTGTTCGAAAACCTTATTGCGATAAAACGCGCAGGTGCGGATATCATTATCACATATCACGCGCTTGATGCGGCAGAATGGATTGATAAATAATGAATACTGAAAGATCATCCGAATTATTCGGAAAAGCGAAAACACTCATGCCCGGCGGCGTGAACAGCCCTGTCCGCGCTTTCGGGAGCGTCGGCAGAGAGCCGCTGTTCATCGCTTCCTCACGCGGCGACAGGATAACAGACGCGGACGGTAACGAGTTCATCGACTATGTATGTTCGTGGGGACCGGACATTCTCGGTCACGCTCACCCCGCCGTGACAGACGCGGTCAGACGCGCGTGTGACAACGGACTCACATACGGGGCGTGTCACGAGGGCGAGGTGATCCTCGCGGAGAAGATACAGTCGCACTTCCCGTCAATGGAGCTGCTGCGGCTTGTGAATTCCGGCACCGAAGCGGTAATGAGCGCGGTGAGAGCCGCCCGGGGATTCACGGGACGCGAGCGTATCATAAAATTCGAAGGCTGTTATCACGGACATTCCGACGGACTTCTCGTAAAGGGCGGCTCGGGTCTGCTCACAGGTTCGGTACCCGACAGTGCAGGGGTTCCAGCGGGTTTCACGGAGACAACACTTCTTGCACGGTACAATGACGCGGGCTCGGTACTGTCGTTGTTTGAGCAATATCCCGACAGCGTAGCGGCGGTAATAGTCGAGCCCTGTGCTGCGAACATGGGAGTAGTTCCTCCGAAGGACGGCTTTCTGAAAGCACTGCGCGAGATCACCGAAATGTACGGCGCTCTGCTGATATTTGACGAGGTGATAACGGGGTTCAGACTCGCGATCGGCGGCGCGCAGGAATACTACGGCGTAAAGCCCGACATGACCGTGCTCGGAAAAATAGTCGGCGGCGGTATGCCGCTCGCAGCTTACGGCGGCAGGAAAGAGATAATGGAGCACGTTGCTCCGCTCGGGGCGGTATATCAGGCAGGAACGCTCTCGGGAAACCCGATAGCTGCTGTGGCGGGAATAGCGCAGATAACGCAGATAGAGCGAACGCCCGATCTGTACAGCGAGCTTGACCGGAAGGCAGGAATACTCGAAAATGCGGCAACAAAAGCGGGACTGAATGTGAACCGGGTCGGCTCGCTGATGACGATATTCTTTACCGACAATACGGTAACGGACTACGACACGGCACAAACTGCCAACAGAACGCAGTATGCGAAATACTTCACATATCTGCTCGAAAACGGCATCTACGCCGCACCGTCACAGTTCGAAGCGATGTTCGTTTCATACTCGCACAGCGATAAGGATATAGAAAAAACAGCGGAAATAATTGCACGTTACAGGAAGGAGAACTGAAATGGCAACAGATTATTCAACACTCAAAAAAGGCGGATTTATGCGCCAGAAGCAGAAGGACAACTTCTCTCTGCGCCTTCGTGTAGTCGGCGGGAATGTCACCGCCGAACAGCTTGCAAAGATAGCCGAAGTTTCCGAAAAATACGGCGACGGTCATGTACATCTTACCTCGCGTCAGAGCATCGAGATACCATTCATCAAGCTCGACCAGATCGACGAAGTCAAGAATGCTCTCGGCGAGGGCGGAGTCCAGCCGGGTGTCTGCGGTCCCCGTGTCCGCACGATAACCGCCTGTCAGGGTGCTGCGATATGCCCGAGCGGATGCATTGACACATACGAGCTCGCAAAGGAGCTTGACGAGCGTTACTACGCACGTGAACTCCCACACAAGTTCAAATTCGGCATAACAGGCTGTCAGAACAACTGCCTCAAAGCGGAGGAAAACGACCTCGGTATCAAGGGCGGCATAAAGGTACAGTGGAAGGAACAGGACTGCATACACTGCGGTGTCTGTGAAAAAGTCTGTCGTGTGAACGCGATCACCGTGCAGGACGGGAAGATCACAGTCGATACCGGCAAATGCAACTTCTGCGGACGCTGCGTGAAGTCCTGCCCGACCGACGCATGGGACAGTATCAGCGGCTACATCGTGTCCTTCGGCGGACTGTTCGGAAACAGCATTGCGAAGGGTGAGCCGATAGTTCCGTTCATCGAAGATCACGATACGCTCATGCGTGTCTGTGATGCGGCGATAGAATTCTTTGCCGCAAACGCAAAGCCGAGCGAGCGGTTCCGCTTTACTCTTGACAGAGTAGGTCACGACAAGTTTGAGAAAGTGATACTCGACGCGATAAACGCATGAAAACTTCGGAGATAAGAATGAAAACTGAAAAAATAAAGACCGATATACTTATCATCGGCGGCGGTACTGCGGGCTGTTACGCGGCTGTAACGGCAGCGGAAAACTCGGATAAGCATATACTCATCTGTGAAAAGGCGCACGTCAAGCGAAGCGGCTGTCTTGCCGCAGGTGTGAACGCGCTCAATGCTTATATAACCGATGGAAGAACACCGCAGGATTATGCCGATTACTGCAAAAAGGATGCTGCGGGGATAGCGAGAGACGATCTGCTGCTCACGATGTCGGAGCGCCTGAACGCAGTGACAGAGCGGCTTGAAAAAGAAGGTCTTGTTATCCTGAAAGACGAGAACGGTAAATATGTCACCCGCGGAAACCGCAATATCAAGATAAACGGCGAAAATATAAAGCCGCTTCTCGCCGGAATGGCGGAGCGACAGCCGAATGTGCGGATACTCAACCGCGTGAATATCATCGACCTCGACGTGAGTGGCGGCCGCGTGAATGGCGCGTTCGGGATCGGCATTGAGAACGGCGTGTTCTATGTCATTGAAGCGGGTGCTGTGCTTATCGCGACAGGCGGCGCGGCGGGGCTTTACAAGCCGAACAATCCGGGATTTTCGCGGCATAAGATGTGGTACTGCCCGTTCAACACGGGC
>JAFPUE010000110.1 GCA_017395555.1 Ruminiclostridium sp.
CGGAACATGGGCATGGGGTACAGGCTCTAACGGCTCGTCAATGGTATTTGGCAATAAGCAGGATCCGGATGTGCTGAAACAGTCATTCGAGAAGGCTGTCGGATATGGCTTTACCCGTTGGGACACAGCGGCGGTGTATGGAATGGGAACCTGCGAAAAGCTGCTCGGAACACTTATTGCAAAGCATGACGATATATATATTTCCACGAAATTTCTTCCGGACAAAAAGTATAAGCCCGGTGCGCTGAAAACGTCCTTTGAAGCGAGTATGTCACGCCTCGGCCGTGAAAAAGCCGATCTATACTGGATCCATGTTCCGAACAATCTTCCGGAAAATCTGTCGGAAGCAATACCGCTGATTAAGGCAGGCAAGATACTTTCCATAGGAACGTCAAATGTTTCTCTTGCGCACATCAAGACTGCCGAGGAACAGCTTGCAAAGGAAGGGCTCAGGCTTGGCGCGGTGCAGAACCATTTCAGCTTGTTGAGAAATGACCAGCAGCCGATCATCGACTATTGCAGGGAGCATGACATAAAATATTACGCATATATGGTGCTTGAACAGGGCGCGTTGTCCGGAAGATACAGCGCAGAGCACCATTTCCCGGCGTTTTCAATGCGCAATTTTTCATTTCCGAAGAAAAAGTTCAGGAAGATCGAAGGGCTGCTCGCAAAAATGAAGGAGCTTGCGGACAAATACGGCATTGACCCGTCGCAGATACCGATACTCTGGGTCATGGGAAAAGGCGCGATACCTATTGTCGGTATCACTAAGCCCTCACACGCCGAGAAGCTCGCCGAAGCCATGAAAGTTCAATTAACGGCGGAGGAAATTTCGCTGCTGGAAAAAGAAGCCGCTGCCACCGGACTGCGTCAGCAGGGAATGTGGGAGCCGCAGTAAGAGTATTTGAATTGTAATAAAAATAGACCGATATAATCGAAACAGCCTTCGGAGTTTTCCAAAGGCTGTTTTATCATTTGAACTCTGTTCCTCCGCAGTTGGAACAAGGCGGGAGCTTATCCGTCTCGTCATCGAGCGTCAGCGTCTTGCCGCACTCCTTGCAGGTGTACTTTCCCGCGCCGGGCTTTTCGCCTGTCTTTGGCATATTATCACCTCCGCAAATAACCGTTGTTACTATTATTTGCAGAAGCGCGAAAATAATACATTGATCCGGAAAAGTTTAATGCTATCGTGTTTCATATGATGTCTTCAATATGTTCCATGAAAATCATCGGGTGAGCGGTGCAGAATTCCGTTTCTTTCATGTACATCGCAAGTGTTGTGTCGCTGTCATCAATGCAAACTACTTTTTTCGGAGATATACTGCCGAAATTCTCACTTACTATCCGCTTTGCAATAGCGGGTTTCTCGTCATATTCAAGCGTGTAAAAACAGTGGCGTTCGGGGATTCCATAAAGTCTTTCCAGCATTTCGGATTTCCATGCTTCATGTCCGTGAGGCTCTTTCGAAATGCAGAAAACTCTGTCTGTCCCGTGTTTTTGTATGTAGTTATACATCGGCGTCAGTCTTCTGCAGTCTGCGTAGATGTTCACATTTCTGAATTCCGGCGTAAAATCAAGTTCGTGGTGCGCGTGATATTCCCCGTAATTGTAGCTCGTGAGAGTCCCGTCAACATCGAAAAGCACGACGGTGTCGGGCTCCTGCAGCAATTCCCAAACTTTGTTCATATCAGTTATTCTCCTACAAGTTTTACCGTTTTCATTTCGTGTTTAACGGCTTTCAGAAATTTTCCGAAAACATCGGCGGTGTGCATTTTCAGGCTCGATGTATTTATGCAGGGGTGCGCGCCGAGAAATTCGCCTTTCAGAACATCTTCATCGACGAGAAGCTGCACCCTTCCTTCTTTGTCGTTCATAAGACCGAGAATGCTCGATGAGCCGGGAGTGCAGCCTATCATCTGCTCCATTTCTTCGGGTGAGCCGAACGACAACCGCGAGATGCCGAGCTGTGAGGAAAGCTCCTTTGTCTTGAAGCCCTTGTCACCGGGCATCATAAGCAGATAAAAGTCAGTATGTTGTCTGTTTGTGAGGAAAAGATTCTTGCATACCACCGCTCCGAGTACAGCGTCGATTTTCAAGCAGTCTTCCATTGTGTTTGCCGCCGCATCGGGGTGATCGGTGCGCCAGTATTCCATACCTAAACTGTCAAGCATATCGTAGCAGCGAATCTCGCGTTCAAGCCTGCCTTCGTTGGTATCTGGGCGGCCTTTGAATAATTGAAGCTCCATTTGCTATCTCCTTTGTTAAATCTATATTTTTACATTCGGATTAAGATATTGTCCGTGTTTGCGTGTTCCTTTGCCGCTGCCGTACTGTATTGAAAACTTCGGGCATCTGTGCAGGCAGCCGAAGCACATAGCGCATTTGTCCTTCACCCACACAGGGCGCTTATCGTGCATTTCAATTGCTCCTGCCGGGCATTTTGCCGCACAAAGTCCGCAGCCTATGCAGTTTTCGTCTGCCGACAGATTCTTTGTTGCTCTTGCGCTGTCATAGGTGGAATATGCGATCTTCGCGGAAAATACCGGGACTTTGTTTTTCATGAAATTACCGCGTTCACGGTTACGGATCCGCGTGATCGCATCGTTTATTTCCGTCTCCGTATTCTTCGTAAATTTGCCGACAGCCTCGGGAGTTGACAGATCGAACCATACCGTCCATGTGTCAGCCATTTTCACCGAGAAAAACGCGTCAGTCTTACCGCCGATACACTTATCTGTAAAATAGCCGCTGCCTCCGGGAGTAGTTCCGTATGTCGCGATAAACCAGATATAACCGGCTTTTATTTCCACCTTTGACAGAAATTCCTTCACAACTGACGGTAAGCCCCAGAAATATGTGGGTGTGATTATGCCGACTGTGTCCGCCTCGAACGAATATCTGCCGATTTCGGCTGCTTCTGTCATGGATAATATCTCGTCATCGTTCGCTTGGGCTATTCTTTCCGCGACATATCTGCAATTTCCCGTAGCGCTGAAATATAATATCATAAAACTACCTCTTACAATCAGCTTCTATCCAGTCCATAATCACATCTGCGATGTATTCCTGTTCCGCTGCAGTTAAGACCTTGCCGGAGGGTATATGATGCCATTTCTCAAGACATCCCCGACAGCAGCAGGCAGTTGCGTGCTGTGCAATAAAGACCGGATGGCCTTTCATCGGTGTTTGCTTCCCGTCGTTTTCGGGATTTTCGGCAGATAACCGCTTCTCTACGAAATCCTTCGCGTGGCTTCGGATAGTCTCGATCCCTTTCTCCGCGACATAATTCTTATCCTTTGCCGAAAGGTGAAAGCGGCTCCTGAACTCGGATCTGTTCAGCCCCGAAAACAGCTCACCGCGCTCCGGCAGCTTGTACACTATACCGTCGGCGCTGCCCGTGCCGGGAATGTAGCTGTAGCCGGACTTTTTCGCCTGCGGCATCTGCATTTTGCGCTCGATGTGATATGTTTTTCCATCCTTTATGAATACCGCGCCGGTCTGCTTGAAATAAAACGGTACTGCGTGACGGACACACTGTCTGCGCACTTCCTGTATCCACCTGAAATCACACGGCCGCGCGTTGTTTCCGGACTCGCCGCCGCAGACTACATGCTCGATACGCCCTGTCGCAAGATACTTTTCCATGTCTATCTCGCCGAGCATAGGCTCGCAGATGATCTCACGGTGCTTTATCGGCAGGTTCAGAAATATCGGCAGCCTGTGATCCGCTCTGTCCTGATTTTCGCAGGTAGAGCATATCGTCACATTCTCCCAGCCGTCACCCCAGTCGGGCGGAGCGCATTGTTCAAAGCGGTCTATTCTTTTGGTGATGATGTGGAAATGCAAGTCGCTGCGTTCCCGTATCATATCCCAGCAGCCCTGCCGCCATTCATCCGCATCTTCAAGAAAGAAATCCGAGGTCATGCAGGTATATATCACGCCGTTATCGGCAGTCAGCTTATATTGTCCCTGCCTGTCCTTTTTAAGCGGGAGGGCGTAATCGCCGGTCTTTGTCACGACGGAAGCGTCTTTTCCTATGCTCTCGTCGCGCCTGTAAACATAGCAGTTCGCGCACCCGGGACTCAGCTTGTGGCAGCCGTGCCACGGGTTCCATATATCGTTCATACTTTCACCTCGTTTCACGGTGATATCCACATTATACCATATCTCACCTGCATTATCAACAGTTTGATCGCATTTTCTGTATTGACACCCCATTCTTTCTGTGGTAAAATATAGGAGATAAAATATAAACGGAGGGTAAAAATGGACTACAGGATTTTTAACGGTACTGCATATATTCGTCTAGACAGAGGTGACGAGATCATCGGCACTATTATTGAGATATGCAGAAAGGAGCATATCGGCTCCGCTATATTCAGCGGAATCGGCGGCTGCAAGCAAGCCGAGATACAGACCTTCATTCCCGAGAAAGGAGCTTTTGAAACGCAGTCGATCGAGGGTATGCTGGAGCTCGTATCTCTCAACGGAAACATAGTAACGGGCGAAAACGGCGAGTATTTCCACCACGCTCATGCAATGTTTTCATTCAAGAAAGACGGCGAACATCACATGGCAGGAGGTCATATAAAATCGATAACCGTACTGTACACGGCGGAGATCGAATTGAGACCGATTGTCGGCGGTAAGATCAAGCGCAAATTTGATCCGGAGACCGGGACAGGATTCTGGAATTTTGATGATCGATACTCTGCGATTTGATCGGAATTTCAGAGCGGCAAAAGAAAGCAAGTAATCAGACATTGTGTAAAACAATCAAATTTATGCTGTATGAAACATCTGTAAATTTATTTTGTATGGGTTCTGATATATTTATAAGCTCTTGATATGAGGTGATACGTATGCAGTTCAAAAAAGGTAATTACTGGAAAGCGTGTTTCGATGAAGAAAACGACCGCTGTACAGCCGAATACGGTGATTGCAGGAATTATAATCTGTACGAAATAACGAAGGAGATCTATGATAAGCTTGACGAAAGCATGTCCTACGACGACGCGGTCAGGGCTATCTACAATGGACGGCACCTGTACATGACAGTCGATGATCGCTGCGGACCTCCTTACACTATCGTTTTTGACCACGACTATGAAACTATTGCTCCGTGGGCAAAGGTCCATCAGAACGGTAAAGTCTGGCCGGACGAGCTTACAGATGCCACAGTGGAAATATTTGAATCGGAAAAAGACAACCGTGAGCAAAGGCGCAGAAGACGGGAACAAAAGAACAACGAGCAATGAGTTTGCCCGTATATCCCGTTCCTGTGAAGAAAAGGTTCGTTGAAGCGCACAGTACGTTATATAAATGCAAAAAGGAGCAGGATAACGTCCGATATGAGAAAGCATTTTATTGACAATTTAAGATGGATGGATGTTTTTCTGCTTATTCCGTATCATGCGGCACAGGCGTTCAGCACATGGGGAGAGCTGAATTATATGTACTTTGCGCCGAACAGGGCAATAAGCAGTTTTATTGTGTTTTTAAGTCCTTTCTTCATGCCGCTTCTTTTTCTTCTGGCAGGTATGAGTACAAGATACGCATTGAAGAAGCGTACATACGGGCAGTATATCGTTGAAAGAGCCAAAAGACTGATAGTTCCGTTTGTTTTCGGAACACTTGTTTTCTGTCCGATACTTGCCTATATAGGTGACTTGACGAACTACGGATACATCGGCAGCTTCTTCGATCATTATGCGGTGTTCTTCACGAAATGGACCGACCTTACGGGCTATGACGGAGGCTTTAATGTCGGCCAGTTCTGGTTTTTATATTTCCTGTTCATAATATCTCTTGTGTCAGTCGGGATCATTGTATTGTCAGACAAGGTGCTCAAAAAACAGGGAAGGGCTGAGAACATACCGTTCTGGGCGCTCTGCCTAATGATAATACCGCTCCCGTTCTTATATGATCTGCTGGCGGTGGGCGGAAAGAGCTTCACGGAATATCTGTATATTTTCCTTATCGGGTATTATATAATGTCCCACGATAAAGTTATAGAAAAGGTTGAAAAATACAGATATATTTCATTGACAGTCGGACTTGCGGCAAGTATTGCTTATGTATTTATGATCGTTTGGGCGGAAAAAGATTACGGTACAATAAACATGATCGCAAAGGCATTTTCCGAATGGTTTATGATACTTGCTCTGATCGGTATCGGAAAGAATAAACTAGATAGCAAGAATAAAGTATCGGAATATATGTCGCAGCGCTCTTTCCCGTATTTCAGTCTTCATTTTTTGTGGATAGTTCTGTTCCAGTACTGGCTTGCCGATATTCTTAGCGGCAATACTGCTTTGCTGTGTTTTTTACCTATCATCTGCGCGTATGCGGCAACGTTTATCTGCTCGGAGATATGCCTGAAAGTACCTGTGTTATGTTTCCTGACGGGTACAAAATCAAATAAAAAGCCGCCGCTCAAAGGATTGGACTGAATGGACAAGCATAAGAACAAGATCCCCATAATTGCAGGTATAATATTTCTGCTGACTGCCGTGACCGCGGTGGCGATAGCATGGATCTCCGATATTCACAGATTTGACCTGAGCATTTCGTTTTCTTCTTATGTCGGGTTAAGTCATTTCACTTCGATAATGTATTTCGGTTCGGCAGTTATTATGATCGCACTGCTCATTTATTACACAGCGAAAACAAAAATGAACCTGCTTAAAAGGATAGTTTACGCAGTCGTTCTGCTATGTGTTTTCGGAACCGCGTTTTTCCCGTTCAATTTTTACAGCGAAGCCCCGACTTCTCTGACGATCGATCTTCACAACGATTTCGCGATCGCTCTTATGCTTGCGACAACAGTCTCGTTTGTGCTTTCCGTTATATTCGCGAAAAGCAGAAAGCAGCGTGCTGTCAACGGCGTTTCGATAGGATATGCGATCGTATTTATCGTATTGTATTTTATTCGGTTTGCGCCGCTGTTTCAGACATTCTTCATATGGGAAAACCTTTTTATCGTCCTGCTGCTCCTTGAATTTCAGGCAGAGCAGTATGAGGACAGCGAGCAGGCATGAGTCTGCGTATATTATCAGGAAACGGGATTTGGAGAGTATAATGGATAACTTCAAATATATCAGCGAAAACACAATTCAGCATATATATCTAATCTGGATTTAGTAAATCGTGATTTGATAACAGATGAGTTTAATGTATTATTAAAAAACACAACAGACACCCCACGCTCCTCGTGAGATGCCTGTTGTTTTTTGTTCCCAGAGCCGCTCGATTGTCACAATTGCACAACACCGTTTGTGCAATATGACAACATTAAAGTGACCCCAATAAGTCATAATATTACCGCTTCCGGCTCTACAATCGTGATTTTTCCATGTGACTTCGTGTGATTTTCCGCTGATTTTGGGCTGTTTTTGGGCATTTTCAGCCTCATTTTCACAGTTAAAGACGCTAACGAAAGATATAAGAAAAGCCTGTTATAATGCGGCTTTGCGCTTAAAACAGGCTTTCTTTGTGTGGGGTGGGAAGTGGGATTCGAACCCACGATCTTCAGTGCCACAAACTGACGCGTTAGACCAGCTACGCTATACCCACCATATTAGCTTCACTGATAAAATATTATATCACAAAATTCGCGATTTGTCAATACTTTTTTTATCTTTTTTCGCTGATGTCTTATATAATCCGAAAAAACGGCGTTATTGCGCCTCATTAAAGAAATCCATGATCCTCTGCTTGTAATCCGAAGCCTCATCGTAGACCGCGTGACCGTACTCGTCGTACATATAGAGCCTGCACCCGAGCTTCTCGGCAATATCAACGGAAGCCGTGCCGCCGAGCACTATGTCGTCATTGGTGCCGATAACGAAAATGGGGCAGGTGATCTTATCGAGCTCGTCGTAAACATCGAATCCCCGGCAAGCCTCCGACATAATGCGGAACCGAACGATCTCGGCAGGAGTCGCGAGTTTTCCGTATTCAATGAGCAGCGTGCGGTATTTTGCAAGGAAGCTCTGCGAATACACACTGTCGGCAAACTCGGCGCAAAGCGTGTCAAGATCATTGTTCCGCGCAAGCTCAGACCATTGCTCTATTCTTGCTTTTACCTCATCGGTAAGTCTTGCGGCGGTGGAGCCGAGCACTGCCTTTCGTACAAGCTCCGGGTAGCGCGCGGCGATGAACTGCACGATCATACCGCCCTGTGAGGTGCCGAAAAAGTACGCGTCCGCGATACCGGCAGACTTTATTGCAGCGGCAATATCCTCCGCCATATCCTCAACGGTATAGCCCTCCGGCATATCAACGCGTCTGTCGAACACCCACACGGTGTAATCCTCCGCAAACATCGAATACGCCGATGCGATACTGTCTGCGGAATCGAGGATATTGCGCAGATTGATACCGGGTATGATGATGAAATGCTTCTTTCCCGTGCCGAATTTTGCATATTCAGTCATGACATTATTTACATTTACCGAGCCTTTTTCAGTTTTTATCATAATTGATTACCATTATTCGTAATAAGATATTTGTTTCGAGATGGATAGTACGCCGACGGTGTATATTGTGAATTTATCAAGCCATTGCCGCAAGCTGCTCCGCAAGAGAGAAGCGCAGAGTTACCGGAGCACTGTCTGTGATGATCTTGTTCTGATCTTTTGTGACTGTAAGCGTTATGATACCGTTGGAGATATAGGCGTAGGCACCCGCAGCCCCCATTTCGTCGGAATACAGCAGCTCTGCCGCTCTGCGCTCCGTCTCGAAGCATCTGTAAGTGTCCTCGTCGTTTATTGCGCCGAGAATATGAGGGAATTCCCCCTCGCGTGACTGCACGGCGATAATGCCCTGACAGGCGGACGGCACAATCGTTTGCCAGCTTATTGTGGCAAAGTCGAATCTCGCGTCAACCACAACTCCGGAGCGTCTGACGCCGTCCTCGCTTAAAATGATAGCGTCGTAATCTCCGTCGTACAGCTGGCGCAGTCTTACATCGACATTTCCCTCGATAGCTGCGACTGTAATGCCGGGGTTCAGCTTTTTCATTCCGGCTGTGCGCCGCAGGCTGTTTGTACCGATCTTCGGGTTTTCCGGTATAGCCGCGCCGCGCTTCGTTACGAGCACATCTCTCGGTGAACCGCGTTCGAGCACCGTTGTCACGCAGGTGCCGGCAGTAAGGGTAAGCGGCAGGTGCTTTGCGCTTTGCACGGCAATATCTATCTCGCCTTTCAGCAGTGCCTGCTCCATAAGATCGGTGTAGATATTACCGCCTTGTATTCTCTCTGCGGGACGTTCGATGAACTCCGCTTCACGGGTCCCGTCGATGTGCATTATCTCTGTCTCGATATCGGGGAATTGCTTTACGATGCCGAGTGCTACGGATTTAGCGGCTCTGATCGCAATTCTGCTTCCGAAGGTGCCTATTCTGATCTTCATTCCGGTTGCCTTTCTTTAGAAAACGTATTGGCTTTTTCCTTCCGACTTTTTTCGTCAGGACATACTGTCATATTATAATTTGTCGCGAATACACTGTAATAGTCAGGGGGGATCAATTGTGAACAAAAAAATAAACATACCCGATCTGCTGATATTCATACTTTCGGCCGAGCTTGCCGGTGCGCTGTCCGGCATTGTTGCAGGCGGAAACTTCGGCGCGTTTTACGATACTCTTGTGAAGCCGCCGCTCGCGCCGCCCGGCTGGCTTTTCCCGGTGGTATGGGGAATACTGTACGCGGTAATGGGTATCTCGGCGTACATAATAAGCACGAGTGATGATATCGGCAAAAGCTCCGCGCTGACACTTTATGTGGTGCAGCTTTTCGCGAATGTGCTGTGGAGCCCGGTATTCTTCGGGCTGAAATCATTCGGCGGAGCGGTAGCGGTGATAGCTGTTATGCTTGTGCTTGTGATCTGCATGATCGTGCTGTTCGGCAGGATAAACCGCTGTGCCGCGATTATGAACATACCGTATCTTATATGGACGATGTTTGCCGCGTATCTGACAGTCGGCTTCTGCCTGCTCAACGGATAACTTTTCTTATGCCTCTGCTTTCCGGCAGAGGCATTCTTTTTATGTGTTCAGCTCTCCCGACTGTATCTTCTCCCGAAGCGTCTCAACAGGCACCGGTTTACTGAAATAGAAGCCCTGTACCCGGTCGCAGCCGATAGAGCGCAGAAACTCGAACTGCTCCGCTGTCTCAACGCCCTCGGTCAGCGATACCATATTGAGCTGCTTTGTAAGATCGACGATATTTTCGAGGATCGGCTTTGACTTGTTGTTATCGGTGAAGCCGGTCAGGAATTTCATATCAATTTTCAGAACATCGAACTGGTAGTCTTTAAGCACGTTGAGGGAGGAGTAGCCGCTGCCGAAATCGTCGAGCCATACGCGGAAGCCATTTCCGCGCAGCTCTTTTATCGCGTCGGACAGATATCCCTGCTGCTCGTTCAGTGCGCTTTCGGTTATCTCAATATCTATCATCTTTTTGTCTATGCCGTATTTATTGACGGTATCGCAAAGATAGCCGACGATATCGCAGAGCTCGAAATCGAGCCGCGAGAAATTCAGCGAAACGGGAACAGCCTTTCCGCCGCCGTCGATCATGCTTTTACATTCTTTGCAAACCTGCTCGGTAATATACTTGTCGAGCTTGTAGATCTGGCGGTATTCTTCAAGTATCGTGATAAACACGGCAGGGGAGATCATTCCGTGCTCCGGGTCTATCCACCGCGCGAGAGCCTCCAGCCCCGTGACGGTCTTGCTGTCGGAGGAGATTATCGGCTGATAGTACGCCTTTATGTAGCCCTTTTCGAGAGCGGTGTCTATATTGTTTACGATATACTGTTTGAGCTTGTATTTGTCGTCGAGGGTCTTGTCGTACATACGGAAGGTATGGTTCGGGTGCTTTTTTATGCTGTTGCAGGCAAACCTCGCTCTGTCACAGGCGAGGCTCGGATCGTTCTCGTCCTTGTCGGGGCGGTAGCCGCCGCACTTTATCCGCAGGTCAACATCGTGCTGCCTGCCGCGCACGATCTCGGAAAGGCTGTCGATGCGTTCCTTGAAGCCGTCAGAGCGGGTGAGCACAACGAAGTGATCGTCCGACAATCGTGACACGAGAGAGTCCCCGAAGGTATCGTTCAGTGTTGCCGCAAAATCTTTCAGAAAGCGGCTGCCTTCCGCAAATCCGTATTTGTCGTTGTACGATCTGAAATTCTCGATATCGAAGAACAGGAAGATTATATTTTCCTTGTCAGTCGTGACATAGCGCATCATCTTTCCGGCTTCCTCACGGAAATAGACCATATTGTGTATGCCGGTCATCTCGTCATGTACGGAAACGTCACTGAGGTGCGAATTGAGCTGTTCGAGGTGCTCGTCCTTGAGCGCCTGTGCCATTGTGCGGTTGTAGCTGCTGAGGCTGCACATAACGGTGGCGAGCCACATTATCATAAGGTTTATCTTTGTTGCCGATGTTGTGCCTACCATTCCGGTGTTGAACGCGGGGATAACATCAAGGCAGCAGTAGAATACCCCGTATGAGAGCGATATTATGATAATCCCGATGTACGGGTACCATGTGAGCAGGCAGGCTGCGAAAAGCTCCATAGTCAGGAAGGTGAGTATCTGCTCGCCGATCATATAGTCCGAGACAGATATCTGCACACCGAAGAAGACGCAGATAAACATAAAGCTCCATGTCAGCAGATGCCCCACCCAGCGGACGTGTTTCTTACCGCGGACAAAGCGCACGGCAAAAAACAGCATGACCAGAGCTATCGAAAGCAGCAGACAGTAGTTGAAATAGTGAGAGATGTAGTATTCCGTTGTTCTCGGGTCAATGCCGCTGAACTGACGTATAAGAAGCCGGAAGATCATCCAGAGCTCGATAGTGATAATGACAACGGACATATATATGCTCGCGCGCATATTTGCCGCGTAGAAAAAGTCGCGGACGTATCTGCTTTTTTTCTGTAATCCGAGCTTTTCAAGTATAAATTGTTTCATACACATCACTCCGTTAATACAATAGAGCTTTATGTAAAAATTTTACCATAAGCAACAAAAAAAGTCAAGTGATTTTGTTTAAATTGCCGCGTGGGACAAGTCTGTCAAAAAAGTCATTTTTTGACAGACAGAGAGCGGACAATTTTGCCCGCCCTGTTGTTTTTATTACTTGTTCTTGCTTTTCTTTACTGCGACAACGATCACGATTATGATTACCGCGGTCATAAGAACGCCTGCCGCCGCGCAGATAAGAATGAGGTTGCGCACGGCATCCTCGTCCGTGACCTCGACGGTCTTTTTGTAGGTGTATGTAAATTTGCGAACCGCGTCATCAACCTTGTCCGCTATGATCTCGTGACCGGCGGCATTCGGGTGAATGTCAAAGTCGGATATTTTGGTGAGATCGCCGCAGCGCCCGTCGAAGGCTCCCGCTACATCTACCGTGGTGTAAAGCAGCTCGTCGCCGTCAACCGCGCACGCCGCTACTATATCGTTGAACCGGTCTATCTTCTCGTCGGAAAGATCGGAAAGAACCTTTATCTTGCGGAAATATTCGAGCGGATCGTAAAGCGTTTGCACGAATATCCTGCCGCCGGTCTTTGCACGAAGCTGCAGCGCGATATCCTTCAGGTTGTTTCTGAAGCCTTCGAGCGCGTAGTCTATATCGCTCTCAAAGCCGATAACATCAAGCGCTGCGGAAATGAGATCGACATCGGAAAAGTCAAGCTCCCCCGATTCCATATTATACCCGATCTTGGTCAGCAGTTTGAACAGTATAGCCAGCAGATCGTTTCCGCCGATAGATACAACCACCGCATCACATTCCGCGAGTACATCGTCGAGCTCGCCGCTTTTAAGGCTTTTCAGCAGATCTGCCGATGTTGCACCCGAGACAGCCTTGTTCACCATTTTGTGCGGGCAGTCCTCCGGAAGCTCTCCGCCGTACTTCTCCGCGAGAATATTCGCATACGAGCTGCAGTTGTACAGATCGTCGTCGGCATATCCGTCAAGCCCGAATCCCGCGGCGATAGAATCCCCGAGAAAGACAATGTCCGGCGGTACCGCAACTTCCTCATCAACATCAACCATTTTGGTTAGCCCCGCGCAGGAGCCGCATGTCAACAGCATAAGTACGACAAGCAGCAGGGAATTGATCTTTTTCAGCATAAGTGGTTCCTCCTGTCAAAAGAGTGTGATTACAAATCCGGCAAGGTATGCGGTGCCGGCTGCGGCGAGCGCAACAACTATCAGCGGCATACCGATATAAGCGAGAATAAGGGCTGCGGCAGTCCCGACAGCGGAAGAAACGGCGCTTCCCGTGCTGTAAAAGATCGCCGGAAACGTCATTGCGCTGAGCACCGTGTACGGGATATAGTACAGAAAGCTGTTGAGAAAGCGCGAGCGTATCTTCTTTCGTACCAGCGTCAGCGGTATCATTCGTATCAGGTAAGTCACCGCCGCCATGACTGCGATGTAAATAATGATGCTCATGCGCTCTCACCGTCCTCTACGTTGGCGGGATCATTCTTCGGGAAGAGCACAGCGCACAGTGCTGCGGCTATCACTGCGCAGATTATGACCGCAAATCCGGACGAAATGAATGGTGCGAGGTAGTATAAAGCGGCACTCGCGGCTGCTGCGATAAGAACGCCCACAAGTATGCCTTTGTTTATCTTTGCTGGCGGTATGATTATAGCAATGAACATACCGTACAGCATTATCCCGAGTGCATCGGAGACCTCTGCGGGAAGTATTGTCCCGGCTGCTGCGCCGAGAATGGTTCCGAGCACCCAGCCTAAGGTGGATATCAGTATTATGCCGTACATATACCACGGTGTTATCCTGCCGGGCTGCACGGACGCCATAGCGAAGATCTCATCGGTTATGCCGTATGAGACGATCAGGCGGCGGGGGAGGGTAAAGCTCTTGTCGAGCTTCTGCGAAAGCGAGAGCGACATTAGCGAGTAGCGCAGGTTTATGATGATCTGCGCGAGTATCATTTCCGTTATAGAACCGCCCGCGGCGATTATGCCGACACCGGCTGCCTGTCCGGCGGATGTGAGGTTGAAAAGCGAGATCGCCGCCGCTTCCGTTACGGAAAGCCCGTTTTTTACAGCGAGAATGCCGAATCCGAACGATACGGAAAGGTAGCCGAGAAATATCGGTATCCCGTGTTTCAGCCCTTTTAAAAACTTAGAAAGTTTCAATTCCAGCTCCAAAATCTTATTTTAGCCTATTATATCACATTTTCCCGAAAAAAACAACCGTTTCGGGTTTACAAAAGTTACATTTTACAGCGGTACACACTTCGTCAGTTATTTGAACCGTAAACTAAAAAACCGATGTCTTCCGACATCGGCCAGCTTGTCAAAAATTATTTGCAGACTAACAAATCTCCGTGTTACGGGATTAAGTTTAGGGATCCAACCCCATTTTAAAGGGGTTGGCGCTGTCCGCGCAGGACAAGTCTTTCAAAAAAGTTCCTTTTTGAAAGACAAGCCGCTGTCGGAAGACAGCGGCTTGTTATCGTAATTGTTATCTTCCGAGCTTGAATCTTGCAACCTGATCCTTGAGGAGCTTGGACTGTCCGGAGAGCTCTTCGCAGGAGGCAGCCGTCTGTTCCGCGGTAGCGGAGTTCATCTGGATAACCTGCGAGATCTGCTCTACGCCGGAAGTGATCTGACGTATGGACTCGGTCTCTTCCGCACTTGCCGACGCGATCTCTGTGATAAGGTCTGCGGTCTGCGCGGACATCTGCTTTACTTCCACCATGGATTCCTTTGTGGCAAGAGCGATCTTGCTGCCCTTGTTTACTGCCTCGATAGAAGCGGTGATAAGTGCGGTAGTCGAGTTTGCTGCTTCCGCGGATTTGCTTGCGAGGTTACGAACTTCGTCAGCAACGACTGCGAAGCCCTTACCGGCCTCACCTGCACGCGCTGCCTCAACAGCAGCGTTGAGCGCGAGAATATTGGTCTGGAACGCGATATCTTCGATAGCCTTGATGATCTTTTCGATCTCCTTGGATGTGCCGCTGATCTCGTCCATTGCCTGAACCATGTTCTTGATTTCGGTATCCTGCTCGTTTACTCTGTCCTGAGTCTGCTTGGAGAGATCGCCTGCCTTTGCGGCATTCTCCGCAGTATTCGCGATCTGAGTGGAAACCTCGGCGATAGTAGCGGAGATCTGCTCGATAGCGGAAGCCTGCTTTGTTGTACCGTCTGCGAGAGCCTGCGAGCCTTCTGCCATCTGGTTCGAGCCGGAGAGTACCTCGGAGCTGCTCGTATCTACGCCGGACATGATGTCATTGAGTGAGGAGAGTATGTTATTGATAGAATTCTCTATCTGTATAAAGTCGCCGGGATATCTTACACCGGTCTGAACCGTGAGGTCACCCTGTGAGATAGACGTGAGCACGTTGTTCAGGTCATTGATGATAGCGCTCATGTTGGTTATCAGCGCCTCTGCAGCCTCGGACATCGTTTCGATCTCGTCGTTGGTCTTGTAGATCTTTGCGGGAGTCATAACGTCGCCGTCAGCCATTTCCTGCATACGCTTTGCAGTCTCGGCGATAGGACCTGCGATGTTCTTGATACGAATACTCGTGATGATTATAGAGAGGATAGTTGCGAGTATAGCCACAACAACTATCATAAGAGCTGCGGTAAAGATGTTTGTCACAACGGGGCCCTTCGGTGTAGCCGTAACTACATACCAGCCTTCAATGCTGTCTATCTGCGAATAACCAGCGATATAGTCTGTGTTTGCAAGGTTGAATTCGAGAACGCCCGACTTGTTCTTGAGCATTATGTTAGCCGCGTCGGTAATGGACTTGCCGAGAGTATGTTCGCCGAGTACCTCTGTGAGCTGCGGAACGAGGGATGTGCTTGTTCCTACGATCATACCGGTCTTATCCATGATGAACGCGATACCGTTCTCCCCGAAATGAACTTCCTTGATTAACTTCGAGAAGGAATCTGCGTCAAGTCCGCCGTAAACGACGTAGTTCTGACCGTTTGCGGAGAAATACTTACCCATCATGATCGTTATGGAGTTATCGGTCTTACGGATAACGGGGCTCGATACATAAGCGCCTTTTGTTGCCAAAGCCTGCTTGAAATATTCGCGTTCGGAGATATCGGTGTCGTTATAGGTCTTACCTGTGGAATACGCGATTGCGAAATCCTTGAAGGTACTTGTGGTAGCGGCATCTTTAAGCATAGCCTTTCTGTCATCGAGCGGTATGTTCTCGTCAACTATGCTTTCGTTCTTGTCAACAACGTCGAACTGCTGCGATAGAGAATCGATAGTGTGCTCGATCGAAGAAGCGTAAGCTTCCGAGAGGGCTAGACCTTCATCCTCATACTGGCTCATGTAGCGTGAATAGCTTGTAACTATGTAAATAACTACAAGAATGAGACACGCTGACAGTACGGGTACTGTCGAGATAAGTATAAGTCTTGATTTAAGTGTTCTTCTTTTTTTATTCATTTCAATTTCCTCCTTTTCAGGTACCTTAAATTATATCATAATTGTTTTTTATTTTCAATAGATATATTACCAATATGCCCTTTTGCACAAAACATTTTGGAGATTGTTACAATTTTCAAATCTTATGAACAACGCCGTTCTGCCATCAAACGGCTGATTTTTACGAATAAAATTGCTCCTATGATGACAAAATTGATACACTTTTGATATGGATAAAATGAAAATAACCGGCTTATTTCAGCCCGTGAAACGGACATTGATAAGCCGCGGCAAAACAAAAATCTTGACTATACAAAGCGGGAATGTTATAATTATATAAAAGTATCATGATCCGGCAGGCGTATGGAGGTAACGGTATGGAATATCGCATAGACAACAATCTTATCACGGTTTTACCGGAAGGGCGTATAAGCTCCGACAATGCGCTGCAATTCGAGCGCGAGGTGACAGAGCTCTGCGATACCGGCAGCTATGACGGTATTGTCATAGACGCGGAAAAGCTCGTGTATATATCGAGCGCGGGATTGCGTGTGATAATGAAGCTGATGAAGCGGTACAAGAACATATCCGTTATCAATACCTCTCCCGAGGTGTATGACGTGTTCAGCGTGACCGGCTATGCCGAGCTGATAAAAGTTGAAAAAGCGTATAAGAAGATATCCGTCGATGGCTGCGATATTATAGGCATCGGCGCATACGGCACGGTTTACCGTGTTTCCGACGAAACGATAGTCAAGGTACTTCGCAGCAACGACGCTCTTCCGATGATAAAGCGCGAGCGCGAGCTTGCGAAGAGGGCGTTCGTTCTCGGTATCCCCACCGCGATATCCTACGACATAGTCAAAGTGGGAGATCTTTACGGCGCGGTGTTCGAGCTGATAAACGCGAAAAGCGCGGCACAGACCGTTGCCGACGAGCCCGGACGACTAGGTGAGATCATTGAAAAGTCTGTGGAGATTATGAAGCAGCTCGCTTCGACGGAAGTAAAAAAGGACGAGCTCCCGCAGCAGAGGGACATATTTATCGGTCATGTGAAAAAAATAGCAGGGGAGCTGCCGGAAGCCGTTTCGGAGAAGCTGATCTCGCTGCTGTCCGCAATGCCCGACACATACACGATGGTACACGGTGACTGCCACTTCAAGAATTTAATGGTGCAGGGCAGCGAGCTGATAATCATAGATATGGACACACTCTCCGCGGGTGACCCGATATTCGAGCTTGCCGGGATATACTCCCCATATCAGGCTTTTCCGGAGATATCCGGGAACGAGGACACCATAAGGTTTATGGGACTTCCGTACGATACCGTCTGCGAGATATGGAACACCACGCTTAAGCTGTACCTCGGCGACGAATATGAAGAGCTGCGGGAAAGCACTCTTATGAAAGCAAAGCTGCTTGCGGCGATTCTGGTGGTAACCGCGCTCGATCTGATGAACCGCGAAAACGATGAACTTCGCGTCCTGAACCTCAGGCACATCTGCGAGATCACCCCCTTACTCGACACGCTTACGCTGAAGTAATGAATAATGAATAATTGTGGTTGCGGCTGCGCCGCATATTTGGATCGTGACGAGATAAGATAGTTTTTTTCGCTTATGAAGGATTGGATTTTATTACGTGCCTTTCACTGCTGTCGGTGCGTGAGAGGCACTTTTTGTATTTGCCGGAAGTATATGATTTGTGCAAAAGCAACAATAAAGCGCTGCGCCAATTGTGCCGGATTAACGATTTTCTGAATAAATGCTATATGTAATTTGCTTTTTTTACTATTAAATGGTATAATATAAATTGGTATATAGTGCGATACGCCAATGTGTGAAACAGATCATATTCATCAAAGGACAGGAAAAGCTTCGGGTCCCGTCACGATTCAGATATGCGGCGAAGCCGCAACCGCAATTATTCACTATTCATTATAATTTATTCATTTCTCTCAGGGGTGTCTGCATGAAAAAAATATTCGGGATAACGCTCGGCGGAATCCATCAGAAGATACTTACGTTCTGTATGGTGATAATGCTTATTATTATACTGATACTGGGTCTCGCTGCGTACTTCCAGAGCGCTATACTTACAAATGTAGTCGAGCGCACGAGAATAGAGCAGCAGGAGGCTATAACGAATGTGTCGGAGGAGACGATGTACAGCGTCACGGAAGCCGCTCTGACAAAGACGAACGCGCTTCAGGCATACATAGCCGACGATATGTTTGCGGACCTCAAGGACGATGTTATGACGCTGCAGAAGCTCGCAGTCGGGCTCTTTGAGCACATGGACAGCTTCGAGCCGAACCCGTTCTATCTGCCCGATCCCGCAAATGAGGGTAAGCTCACCGCACAGGTGCTTTATGAGGAGGGCGTAGATTATAAAAATTCCCGCAGTCTCGGCGTAGCCGCTCACATGACCGATACTATGGCAGCCCTGATAGAGATCACCGGGAATATGAATACTTTCTATTTCGGTTTTTCCGACGGCACGCTTATATGCGTTGACAAGCACTCCGCAAACAAGTTCGATGAGAACGGCAAGCAGATCTCGTTCCTCGTACGTGACAGACCGTGGTACAAAAACGCTGTCGAAGCCGGCGATCTATATTTCACGGGCGTTCTTTCGGACTCCTATACCGGTGAGCTGTGCATAACCTGCTCCGCGCCTGTTTATGCGAAAGGAAAGCTGATCGGAGTTATCGGCGCCGATCTGTTCCTCGGAGCGGTCAGCGATTATGTCAACGCGTCGATAATGAGCGGCGGATTTATCTGCATACTGAACGAAAAAGGGCAGGTCATCTTCGCGCCCGACAACAACGGGATCTTCACCGTCGATACTTTCGATAAGGCGGAAGATGTGAGACTTTCCGAAAATACCGAGCTCGCGGAATTTGTAAACAAGGCAATGTCTGGCTCCACGGGAATGTGTACTGTCTGTGCGAACGACAAGCTGTATTATATGACCGGCTCTCCGATACCGACAGTCGGTTGGTCTGCGATTTCCGTAGTCGCAAAGGACCTGACCACGCAGTCAACGGAGTATCTGCTTTCCGAGTATGAGCGTATCAATGCGGAGGCATCGGACAGCTTCAAAAAGGACTCCGTATCGACTATCGGCGCAATGATAATTTTACTCATGTGCATTATCATCGTTATCCTCGGTGGGGTGGTGCATTTCGCGGGACGGATAGTAAAGCCGATAGAGGAAATGACTAACAATATCATCGAGAGCAGCAGGACCGGAAAGCTGTTCGAGATGCGTGACATTTACAGGACGAAGGACGAGATAGAGGTGCTTGCCGAGTCCTTCGACGATCTTTCAAAGAAAACAAAGCAGTACATCATCGACATAACCGAGATCACGAAGGAAAAGGAGCGCATTGGTACCGAGCTGGAGCTTGCCCGCAAGATACAGGCGGGAATGCTGCCGTACATCTATCCCGCGTTCCCGGACAGAAAGGAATTTGATATCTACGCGACAATGACCCCGGCAAAGGAAGTCGGCGGAGATTTCTACGATTTCTTCCTGCTCGACAATGATCACCTCGGAATGGTAATGGCGGACGTTTCCGGCAAGGGCGTCCCGGCGGCGCTTTTCATGATGATGTCGAAGATACTCATAAACAACTATGCGGTGCAGGGCCTCTCGCCCGGAAAGTCGCTTGAAATGACAAACGATACTATCTGCCGTCATAACGAGGACGAGATGTTTGTTACCGTGTGGTTCGGAATACTCGAAATATCCACCGGAAAGATCACAGCCGCGAACGCCGGACACGAATGTCCGATAATACGCAGAGCGAACGGCGATTTCGAGGTCCTCAACGACAAGCACGGCTTTGTTATCGGAGCAATGAGCGGGCTCAAATACAAGGAGTATGAGATTCAGCTCGAAGTCGGCGGCACACTGTTCCTGTACACGGACGGCGTTCCCGAGGCAACAAGAGCGGACGAGGAACTGTTCGGGCAGGAGCGCATGATCGAAGCGCTCAACAAGAACAAGGAATGCGGGCCGAGGGAGCTGCTCCCGAAGATAAAAGAGGAGATCGACGCTTTTGTCGGTGATGCCGATCCGTTCGACGATCTCACCATGCTTGCGGTCAAGCTGCTGCAGTGATCATAATTAGTTCTTTTAGGATCAGGCGATAATCAAAATTTAATCAGGAAAGGTATCTTGCATGGACATCAACAATGTATTGCAGAAATTTCTCGATTTGGAGAAAAAGAACATTATAATAACGGGAGAGGACGGAAAGCTGCTCTATGAGAGCGAGACCATGGATTTCCCGACTGACGTTGTCCTCGAAAAGATAGCGAAGGTGCCGGAGGATTTTGAAGAGCAGGAGTTCTACGACAAGGAACACGGCATATACCTGAGCGTCAGGAAAAGGGTCATAGAGGAAGGCGGCGAGCGCTTCAACTGCTTCCGCATAACGGACGTGAGCGAATACACCATGCTGATACACGAGGTCTCGTCCTACTCGAAGCGCGTCTCCAATATGTTCAAATTCCAGACGAGCATAATGAAGAAGCTGTCTATGTCCTATGACAACTTTCTGCCCGGACTTGCGGATTACTGCGGAGCGGAGGAGGTAATGATGCTCATAAAGCGTGACGGAAAGGTCACGAAGAGCGTGTACCACAAAGAGATCGTGCGGTATAACGATCTGCCCGCGGAGGAGTACGAGAACTTTTTCTCCGTTAAGCGGAGAGGGGAGATCGACGGCTTTTACTGCATACTCAACACCACTGTGCAGGAATGTGAATGTGCGGTGCTTGTAAGGAATTTCAGGCAAAACGGAGAGATAAACCCGCTTGATGTCACGGTTCATAACGTTATTATCCTGTTCATAGAGAACAGCATACTGCGCGATAAGGTAGTTTACGAGAGCGAGCATGACAAGCTGACCGGGCTTTACAACAAGAGCAAGTATATAGCTCTGAAAAACATCACGTTCGGCAAGCCGGAGACTATCGCTATCTACAATTTCGATGTCAACAATCTGAAGCACATCAACGACAACTACGGTCACGAGTACGGCGACGCGCTTATCGTCAAGGCTGCAAAGAGCATCGCGGCGGTGGCTTCTGACAAGGTCTTCGGTTTCAGAATGGGCGGCGACGAATATGTCATGGTTGCGGTGAATGTGACACAGGAGGAAGCGGAGGATATCCGCACCCGTTGGAGAGCCGCGCTCGACAGGCTCAACGACGAGGAACGCGATCTGTTCTGCTCTATGGCGTGCGGTCTGTCATTCGGCACCGGGAATTACGACTACGATGAGCTCTATAAAAAAGCCGACGGTCTGATGTACGAAAACAAGAAGCTCCTGAAATCCCAAAACATAACAAGCCACATTAATTAGTTTACGGTTTACAGTTATGGGATAAACTCAAAGCATTTCTATCCTATCATGGGGTAGGGACACGGTTTTATAAATCTGCACAAAATAAAACGCATCTCCCCGCGGCAAAAGCTGCGGGGAGATGTGTTTTTGGGGAGGAGGAGCAAACTCCTATCGATTGTTAGAAGTGATCTTGTTAATTGGTGAGCGATTCGAGCTTTTCGTTAGCTGTATCGAGGAGTGTCTGAAGCTCGTACTTTATCTCTTCAACTGTCTCGGACCACGGGATACCTGCGTTATAGGTCTCCTTGGAGGGATTAAGAACACAGTCATAAACATCGTCGTTTACTGCCTTGAAGTATTCGAATACGGGGTGTGCTTCGGTAAGCTCTCTGGTCTTGAGAAGCATATCATACATTTCCTGTGTCCAGCCGTAGTCCTCGAATACCTGATTCTGCTCGATCTCCTTGACCTTTTCGTTGTCGCGGCAGGTCATTACGCAGTTGAGGTAAGCGGCAGTGCCCTTCGGGTTCTTTGCGCCCATGGGTATCGAGAAGCCCTTGATAACGCTGGGCAGGTAGTACTCGTCAGCTGTCGGGCACTTGGGCATCGGAACGAACATAACATCTTCCGCTTCGCCGAATACAGCCTTGTTCTCGGGTTCAAAGAGAACGTAAGCGCCCTGCGGGAAGAACAGTGTCTTGCCGTTAGCGATGTTCTCGGGGTGTACAGACCAGCCGTACTCGCTCTTCGGAACGGGGTAGTCGTTTCTCTTGAGCTTGAGCATGAATTCCTGAACGCCTACGATAGCGGGATTTTCAAGATTGCTTACGAGCTTGCCGTCCTTGAAATCAACGTAAGGAACGCCGGAAGTAACAGCGAACGCGTTCTCAAATTCCCAGCCGTCGATACCGAACTTCTCATCCGGTCTGCTGTAGAACTTAGCGATCATATCATAGAACGTATCCCAAGTCCAGTTGCCCTCTTCGAGGAGCTGAACGGGATCTGTGAGTCCGTTCTCTTCGATCGTCTTCTTGTTGTAGATTACAACAACGCCTGCATCTGTGGAGGTAGCGCCGATGTAGTGCTTGCCCTTGATGCTGAACATATCATTGACGTGCTTCATGGGAGCCCAGAGCTCGGAATCGAAGTCAACATAGTCGTCCATAGCCTGGAACTTTCCTTCGATCACCTTTCCGGGGAAGATATCGAGGTCTTCCGCGCTGAACATATCCGGCGAGTCGTCACCGAGAACCATTGTCGAGAGCTTGTCATAACGGTCATCCCACGAGCAGAGTATAGGCTCGATCTTGCCGCCGCATTTTGTCTCGAACATTTCAAGAGCTACGCTCTTGGGCTTGCCGGCAGCCGGGTTGAGGTCAAAGTTCGCGAGAAGGCGAACAGTCTTGTTCTCAAGCTCCTCAAAGTCTGTTTCGATCTCCTCAATAGCCGCCTTGTCCTCTTCTTTGAGGGTAGCGGGAGGAGTGGTCTCTGCGGGAGTGGTTGTATTTGCCGCAGTGTTTTCGGGTCTTGCGGACGAGCCGCTGCTGCCGCAGGCACCTACCGAAAGAATACAGGTGAGTGCGAGTGCTGCCGATAAGATCTTCTTATTCTTCATAGCTATCATTTCCTTTCTGTTTTGAATTTGCTCCTTCAAGGCATTATTGCCTTATTTAACTTGATTATAACAAATAATATATGCAGATAATATCGAAATATTGCAGTTCATTTCAAATATTTGCTGCGTTTTACTTGCAATTTACAAAGCAATGTGGTATAATAATAGTGTCCCATAAATTCGACATGGAAAGGGGAGGTAATATGTCGGGAAAGGCTGATATGAACAAGCTCCTGTCGGAAGCGGAGTTCCGCAACAGAGAGTATATGATAACTCATCTGTCATACGACAGGGAAATGGAGTTCTATCAGAGCGTCAAAATGGGAAATATCGAGGAAACGCAGCGCCTGTTCAAGCCGCTGTCAAGCGAAGGTCTCGGAAAGCTGAGCGAGGATCCGCTGCGCAATCTCAAATACCACCTGACCATCACGATAGCGTTCATAACACGCTACTGCATCGAGGGCGGACTCAATATGGAGGAAGCATACAACCTCAGTGATATCTATATCCGGCGTGTCGATGAGTGCGGAACATCCAAGGAAGTCGATTCCATACACCGCGAAGTCGTGGACACCTACGTCCACAGAATGAACAAGCTGCATCAGAGCCGCGCGTTCTCCCGTCCGGTCATCGTGTGCATCGACTACATCTATGACAATCTCCACTCGAAGATACTGCTCGACGATCTTGCGGATATCACCGGGCTCAGCGCACCATACCTGTCCAAGCTGTTCCACAAGGAAACGGGAATGACGATCAAGCAGTACATTCTCGGCAAGAAGGTAGAAGCGGCGGAAAACCTGCTAAAGTTCTCGGATTATCCGTGCTCGGATATCTCACAGTATCTCGGTTTCGGCACGGAAAGCCACTTTATCTGCGTTTTCAAGAACTTCACCAAGACCACGCCGAAGGAATACCGCGAGAGATTTTTCCGTACACGCTGGGGCGACAGAAGTGCCGCGGAGAAAAAAGAGAGCAGAAAGCAAAAGAAAGTGTAAATTTTCAACAAAAATGTTAAGAATGTGATATTAAAAACCGTGATTAAGTGGTAAATTATAATTGACAGGGGAGTAAACAAACCCTGATCCGGACTTGCAGACCGGGTCAAAAAACGAAAGGAAAGGTAACTACTATGAATTTTAAGAAGATCATCGCCGTGATCGCAGCATCGGCAGCTGCAGTAGCAACTCTCGCAGTAAGCGCAACAGCTTACGACATCAACAAGGACCTCAAGACTGGCTGGAGCGCAAGCACAGTTATCCCCGGTGAGGAATTTGAAGGCACAGACGAGAACACAGTATTCACGATCACATTCGAGGCTGACGCTTCTCTCGCAGAGAAGGACGGACACAACTACTGGTGCATCAAGCCCATGCTCAACGATACAGGCTGGCCGTTCATCGACACACTCGTAGGACCCACACTCTCCGACGGTAAGGATTCTTACGTTATCCAGCCCGAAGAAACAGAGATCAAGTTCACAATTCCCGCAGCTAAGCTCGAAGAAATACAGGTAGCAGGTATGGCTCTTATGGGTCACGGCATCAAGCTCGGTACTTTCTCCTACTCCAACAGTGAGACAGTAGCTCCCGCAGCTGAAGCAGCTCCTGCAGTTGAAGAAGCAGCTCCCGCAGCTTCCGACGTACAGGCTGAAACAGTTGCGGCTCCCGCAAAGAGCGACAACCCGCGCACAGGCGTTACAGATATCGTAGTTTACGGTACAGTAATGATCGCTGCCGGCGCAGTTGCAGTTGCTTCCAGAAAGAGAAAGTAAGCTATAAAGTAATATTTTACGGCAATCGTATCCTCTGCACGGCAATAGTCGTGCAGGGGATCTTTGCTTTTAATTGACAATTGTGTTAAAAATATCGCTCTCCGGCGAAGCCGGGGAGCGATACAAAACCGTACTTTCCCTTTCCGCCGAAGACGGAGATAGCATTTGTTATGCGGTGAAGAACAGCCAGTAGTATTTGAGCAGCATGATTATCGAGAGGGTGAATACAAATCCGACAGACGCGGCAAGGTAATATACCCGCATACGCTTTGTCTTTATCAGTATCGCGCTTCCTATGCCTATCCATATACATGAGACCATGAGAGAGGTCACAATAAGTATCATCGGCAGCAGGAAGGTGAACGGGTAATGGAACACATTCTCCGCGACATAAAGGACGACTCCCGTGACAAACGGCACGAAGCCCAGCGGCAGTACCGCAAGCCCCCAGTTCTTTCTGTGCGCCCGGAAAAAACCGACGTTAAGAACGGCCAATATAAAAGCTATAACAAGACATTCGCCCGCCATTTTTACCTCCGTTCATGCCATCATCGTGCAGTTTTTATGAAATAAATCCCTTGACAATGCTGTCAGCTTTCTCGTTGTCGCTTGTAACGAGATAATATACCCACTTTCCGGTCTGCTGTATCACAGCGTTCTCGATCTTGTACATCTCGTCGGGTGTGTAGCTCTCATACGTTTCGGTCTGATACGCGAGTCTGTCCTCAACAGCCTTCACCGCAGACTTTGCGCTGTCCTCCGAGTTGAAAAGGAACACCGCGATCTCGTCCGGATATGCTCCCGAAGCGCAGATAAAGTACGAGAAATCCTTGATAGCGTCGGTGTCGAGCCCGTCGAAGTAATTCGGCAGAGTTTCCGCTTTCTTCTCAAATGCCGAGTTGATCGGAACCTCGTCGAGAACCGCCTTTGTTACGTCCGAAGCGCTGAAATCGGCAGCTGCGGGAGCAGGCGTTTCCTCTGTTGCGGCAGCCGAGGTGGTTTCGGAAGCCGAAGTTTTTGCCGCAGTCGTTGATGCGGGCTGGTTTCCGCCGCAGGAAGCGGCAGCGCATACGAGCGACGCGATAAGCATCGCTGTTAAGATCTTCTTTTTCATTTTTTTCATTGTCCTTTCTTTTGTTTTATCCTATATTTATATATTATAGTGATACCTTTATAGAATACGCCGAAAGCGCTTTATCACTATCAATTGTTATGCCGTTGATGTCTGGAAGAAGGACAGCATACGCCGGTATGCCGCGCCGAGAAAATGCAGACCGTCCGCTTCGGCATAGGTGCCGGAGAAATACCCGTTCTCGTTTATAAGCTGTGAGCACAGATCGAGATATCCCGCGCCAGCCTCCGCCGCCATTGCTTTCAGCAGTGAGTTGTAGGCGTTCACCATTTCCATAGTCTCCTGACCCGCGTCATTATGCGCCTTTGTGACCGGTGGTATCGACACGACATATATCGCGCTGTCGGGGCAGACGGCTTTGAGATCGCCCACGAGCAGCTTCATATTGTTCGCCATATAATCATTGCCCATATACGCGAGACCGTTCGAGCCGAGCATTATGAATATCCGCTTCGGCTGCAGCCCCTGCGCCTTTGTAACGGCGGTCTGACCTTTTATATCCGCTGTTCTTGCGCTCTGCGGGTTCAGCCCGACTTTTGCGAAGACCTGTGATTCCGGGAAAAATCCGTAGCCGCTGAGTCCGGTGTATATCGAGTCTCCGATGAAGTAGTCGTTCGCGAAGAATGACGGATCGTAGCTGTCCGGAGCGGGTGCGGCGGTAGTTTCCGCTGTGGTCTCGGCAGTGGTTTGTACCGTTGTTTCAGCAGCCTTTGTCTGCGTCTCGCTTTCTGCGGAGATCTCCGAAGAAACCGGCTTTGTTTCGGCAGCCGTAGTCTCTGCCGGAGCCGTGGTTTCATGCTCCGTAACAGTCTCTTCCGTTTCGGCGGCAGTTTCCGTGGTTTCTTCCGTTTCTTCCGTTTCTTCCGTTTCTTCCGGTGTGCTGTCCTCAGTCGTTTCCGCAGGCTCGTCGTCGTCCGCGAGCTCTATGATACCCGTCAGTGCCGTTAGCTTTGTCCTTGCTGTCGTCGCGGCAGTCTTTTTTGTTTCCGCCGTTTCCGTTCCTTTCGGGACGTTATTCTCCCCGCAAGCCGCCGTGCATATCACAAGCGCCGCGAGCAGGGCAGCGGTGATCTTTCTACCGTACATCTTACAGCTCTATTGACCTCTGGAAGAACGCGAGCATACGCTTGTACGCCGTACCGAGGAAGTGCAGACCGTCCGCCTCGGCATACGCGTCGGAGAAGTAACCGGACGCGTCTTCGAGCTTGCTGCACAGATCGAGGTAAACAACGCCCTCGTCCTCGCACATACTCTTGAGCAGCTTGTTATAGCCGTTGACCATTACCATGGTCTCCTGACCCTCCGCGTCGTGCGCCTTTGTTACGGGCGGTATGGATACGACGTAGATGTAGCTGTCGGGGCATACCTCTCTGAGCTGAGCCACAAGAACCTTCATCTGATCCGCCATGTGCGTGTTGCCGAGGTAAGCGAGACCGTTCGAGCCGAGCATTATGAAGATACGCTTTGGCTGCATTTCTTCCGCCTTGCTGACCGCGGTATATCCGCCGTACTCCTTTGTGAGGGCGCTGTCGGGATTGAGACCAACCTGCGCGAATACCTGACTTTCGGGGAAGTATCCGTAGTTTATAAGTCCGGTGTATATCGAATCGCCGATGAAGTAGTCGTTCGCGAAGAACTCCTCGTCATAGACATCATCCGGTATCGGAGCGGTGCTTTCCGTTTCTTCCTCGGACTCGGCGGGCTCCTCCTCGGGAGCTTCCGTTTCCTCGGAGGCTTCGGTCTCTTCCTCCGGAGCGGGCTCTGTCTCAACGGTATCGGTGGTGATGACAGTCGTAACTATAGAAGCCGCCTCTGCGGGCTGATCCATATTAGCGACATCGGCAGGTTCAAGCTTGCCGGTCATATACAGGTATATCAGCGTCACGAGCGTAATAAGCACCGCGACAATGGATATATTCAGAATGACGATAGCAAGTGAGATACCGTCAACCTTGTTTTTCTTTGCCATTGGCTTTATCTTCCTTTATTTCTTTGTTTTTTTGCTCTTTTTAATATGCTTTTTGATAGCCTGAAAGGTCTTGTCACTTATGACGTGCTCGATCCTGCAGGCATCCTCCGACGCGGTTTCTCTGTCAACGCCGATCGACATGAACACTTCGGTAAGAACGGTATGGCGTTCGTATATCGTTTCGGCGACTTCGCGCCCGATATCGGTAAGCGTGATAAAGCCGTTGTTGTCGATCTCCAGATATCCTCCGTCTTCGAGAAGATGAATCGCGCGGCTTATACTGGGCTTTGAAAAGCCCATTTCGTCGCAGATATCAATTGATCTTACAGCGTTTTTCTTTTCGGAGAGTATCAGTATGGTTTCAAGGTACATCTCTCCGGATTCCTGTAAATTCATTTCTAACCTCCAAAAGTGTATTCAGACAATTCCTGTTCTTTCCGCGCTGATAACGCCCTGTATCTTGCAGATTCGGTTTATGAGCGCGTTGAGCTGTTCAAGGCTTGCAACCTCCACGGTAACGATGATGTTGCCGTTTCCGTTTTTGAGCTGGTGAGCGGTTATCTGCCGTATCGGGAGCCGTCCCGCGGCGATAGCGGACGTGATATCGGCGATAAGCGCTGTTCTGTCCTCCGCTATTATGTCGATAGTAGCGTTGTAGCTGTCGGTATCGTTTCCGCTTGCCCAATAAACGTTTATCCAGCGTTCCTTTTCGGATTCCGGTGAATTGAGCACGTTCATGCAGTCCTTTTTATGCACGGAAACGCCGTAGCCGCGTGTTATAAATCCTATTATATCATCACCGGGAAGGGGATTGCAGCATTTTGCAAACTTTATCAGGCAGTTGTCGATGCCCTCGACAATGACACCGCCCTTGCGCTTGTGGGTGATGCTGCGGTTCATGATATCCTCGTCGGACTCGGTGATCTTGTCCGCATTACGCGCATTGTACAGGTCTTTGGCGCGCTGCATTATCTTAGAGAGGATAACGCCGCCGTAGCCTATTGCCGCGTAGAAATCATCAACGTTGTCGAAATGCTGGAGCTTTGCGAGCTCGAGAAGGAAATCCTGCGACGGAACCATATTGTTCCTGCGGAATTCAAGCTCGATAGAAGCCATACCTTCCTGTATATTCTCCTCGCGGCACTCCCGCTTGAACCACGAGCGTATTTTCGCGCGCGCCTCGGTGGTCTTGGCAATATCGAGCCAGTTACGGTTCGGTCCGGCGTTCGGAGATGTTGTGACCTCAACGATATCACCGGTTTTCAGCTTGTAGTCGAAGCGTATCATTCGCCCGCCTACCTTGGCTCCGGTCATATGGTTGCCGACTTGGGTGTGTATCGCGTAGGCGAAGTCGATTATCGTCGAGCCCGCCGGGAGCGTGATAACGTCGCCCTTCGGTGTGAATACATAAACGTCGTCCGGTGCAAGGTCAACCTTGATCGCGTCGGCGAGTTGGTCAATATCGTCGGAATCCTGCTGCTGTTCGAGGATATGTCTTATCCAGTCGAAGCGCTTTTCGCCGGTCACATTGCCGGATATTCCCGCTTTGTACTTCCAGTGCGCTGCGATTCCGTACTGTGCGGTGTTGTGCATCTCGTAGGTGCGTATCTGCACCTCGAAGGGTATGCCCTCTCTGCCTATTACCGTCGTGTGGAGCGACTGGTAGCGGTTGGGCTTCGGGGTTGCGATATAGTCCTTGAAGCGGTAGGGGATAGGCTTGAAGATATCGTGGATTATGCCGAGAACGTTGTAGCACTCTATGACGGTCTGCACGATAACGCGAACGGCGTAGATATCGTAAATCTCATCAAAGCTCTTGCCTTTGACATATACCTTTTTATATATACTATATACGCTCTTTACTCTGCCCTCTATTGTCGGAGGCGGCTGGATATCGCTGATACGTTCGCTTATGCGCTCTTTGATTATGTCTATGAATGTATCGCGCTGCTCCTTGTGCTTATCGAGCATTTCCTCGATAGCCTTTGAGCCGTAGGGATCGAGTATTCTTATGGAGATATCTTCCATTTCCTCCTTGACGGCGCTCATACCGAGGCGGTGTGCGATAGGCGCATAGAAGTTCATGGTTTCGAGAGCCTTCTTGCGCTGTTTTTCGGGCGGGCGGTACATAATTGTCCGCATATTATGGAGACGGTCAGCGAGCTTTATGATGATGACCCGGATATCCTTGGACATAGCTATCAGGATCTTGCGGATATTTTCCGCCTGCTGTTCCTCCTTGGAGTTATTCAGCGGTACCTGACCTATCTTGGTTACGCCGTCAACGAGATTTGCGACTTCCTCACCGAACTTGCGTTTCAGGGTATCGAGCGAAACATCGGTATCCTCGACGACATCGTGGAGCAGGGCAGCGCAGATCGTGTCGGTATCCATACAGAATTCGAGCAGGATACAGGCTACGGCGATAGGGTGGGTGATATATGGCTCACCGGAGCTTCGTTTTACGCCGGAGTGAGCTTCATTTGCAAGCTCATACGCAGCGGTGATCTTATTGATATCATACGGCTTTTCGCTTGCCAGTATTTTTTCCGTCAAATAATCTATCGTATAAAGCATTGCAGATCCGTCCTTTCTCTTGTTTTTCTTTGTTCTATCTTTTATGTCTGTTATATCTGATATTTCAAAACGGAATTATCGCCAAGCGGCGAACGCGCCGCTCCGAATCCGTAGCGACACTCTTCATTGGGCGAGTACAGCACCTCGGTTAGCAATTCTCTGCTATTTTAATAACGGAGTCTTCTCCAACCCCACTGCATTTCGATGAGAGCTGCCCATAGAAGTATCTTAGAAATACTGCATTTGTTTGGGGTGTCAAGCCCACTTTTTCAAAGGGGGCTTGCGGGGGGTTGGGGGGCGGCGCCCCCTCTCTGAAATCTCAAAGATCTCTTGAAAGTCTCGAAGCTCTCTCAAAGCCTCTCGAAGTCTCTCTTACTCTTCTTCCTCGGCAGGAGCGGGTTCTTCCTGGGTAGGCTCGTCGGGGGTATATACTACTTTGAGGAGACGATCGGAGATAGCGGAGATGAGGTTCTTGTACTGGAGTTTTTCTACCCACTTCTTCGGGAAGCCCTGTATTCCGAAATATGCGCCGAGCATTGCGCCGGTCATGGAAGCGCAGGTGTCGCTTGCGCCGTCATGGTTTGCGGCGAGCTGGATAGCGTGACGGGGGCTGTCGCAGTGGAGTACGGCGCAGTAAACGGCGATCGCGAGAGCTTCGTACGCCTCGAAGCCGTAGCCCATTTTCTTGACTGCGGACAGAGGATCGACTTCCTCGTTGCCGACGAGGTCAAGCGCGTACTGGAGTGTCTTCTGGAGCACTTCGCCGTCGGCTACACCGTCGAGCAGCTTGATAACCGTTCTTACAGCGTCCTCGATCTCGGCTCCATTTACTATCTCCGCGATAATTGCGGCATAGCAGCCCGCGGAAATGTAGCCTACGGGATCGCCGTGGGTTATAGCTGCGGCGCGGCAGCCCATGTCAAACGCTTTCTTCGTATCGTTATAGAAGTACAGACCGATAGGCGCGGAACGCTTTACGGCACCGTTGTCCTTGTTGGAGTTGAGACGGCGCTCGGGGGTGCCGTATGCCATATTCTTTATCTTGAGCAGCGCATCTATGTTCTTGGTGTCGGCGGTGCGTTTCTTGTAAAGCCCCTTCGCTTTCAGAAGTCTCAGCTTGTACGCATTCTGCGACGGGTCAAAGAGCCATGCGTATTCCTTGCCTGCAACGGTCTTTGTCTGTGTGTACAGCCAAACCTGGTACGAGAGGAAAATATAATCCTCATAGTTCACCTGACCGTCGTCGGCACCGGCGCTGTGCGCCCAGAGGAGACCGTCCGCAGTGAACAGCGAAAGCTGCGTGTCATCGGTGAAAAGCGCTGTGCCTGTTCTCTTGCTTACCGCAAGGTCAAGGCAGCCCTTCTTCTCAAATCTTTCGCAGATCGCGTCGTAATCCATGAGCTCGATAGGATAGCCGAAAGCGTCTCCTATTGCAAGTCCCAGCATTACTCCTTTGAAACGGTCATCAAGATATACTTCGCTCATTTTGGTTCGTCCTTTCCTTTTTGAGTTTCCTCATAGTTTTTCTGTCATATATGGTCTTGGAGATTACCATAGTTTTCTGGGTCATATACAGCCTTTCGAGATAATCGTAATATATCCCCGGCGAGGCTATTCCGCTTATGCAGACTATGTCCGTGCCCGCCTTTCCGAGTATCTCGTCGGTGAGCAGCACACAGTTCGTGCTCAGAATTGAATAAGTCTTGAACTTCCCGCGTGTGAACTTGTAGAAATCCGCGTGTGTTCCGTACCACACCTCACTGCTGTAATCGTGGAAATCGCTCAGCTTCACATTGCTTTCGCCCTTTTCCTCGACAGCCCTCTGATACGGCGGCTTCCAGAGTACAGTCCTGCTTTTGAGCTTCTGTACCTCCTGCCGCACCGCTTCGAGCTGTTCCGGCGAGAGCCGCAGCCCGTATGAGAACACCATTTTCCTGTCATGCGTCACGGAAAAATCGAGGTACGGCTCCTTCTCCGCTATGAACATAACGCCGTCCCCGAACACCCCGAAGAGCCTGTGCGAAGACCAGTCATGATTGCCGTAGGAGATCACCTCACCGTCGAGGTAAAGATCCAGATGTCCGACTTTGCCGGAGCCGTTGTTCGAGACGTGTACCATTATCTCGATATCCGGCGGTACTCCGTCGCTGCGGTCATCGTCGATGAGCTCCGGCGGTTCGTCGTTGACCGAGATATATTCATTTATGTAACGCAGTGTTCCCAGCGGCATGAATGTCGAGACATAAACCGGCGGGGAAATGCGTATTCTTCTTTTCAGATTATTCTTCACCCGCTGCGGGACGATCAGGCTTATGAAGTCCGATATCATTTCCGCACCGAAGAGTATGCAGTAAACTCCTGATATGATAAGGAACATATCGTCCCGCAGGCCGGTCGCGAACATCAGCACCACGAATACCATATAGAATACGAAAGCGATAAGGTCGAGCCAGTGTCCGGGGTGATTGTTTATCTTCGCGACAATGAAATCCGCCATTTTAGATGCCGCATTGAACAGCAGATATGCTGCCAGAACGTAAGCGGCAAGCGCGAACGACAGCTGCGGCAGAGAGAAAAGCAGAATTCCGAGCGCTATGTTGACGACAGCGGTTATCAGCTTCGCCTTGCGCCGCTTCTGTCCGAGACGCCCGTTGTGCGCAATGAACGCAAACAGGTTGTTTGCGCCGTGGATTACAAGCACGGCTGCGGCGAAGTAGGCAAGGGGAGTGATAAGTACCTCCCGCTGGCTCACTATCACTATCCCGAGCGTCAGCATAGCCGCTCCGAGCGCAAACAGAAGCGCTTTGTAAAGGTAGATCCTGTACATTATTTGTGATACTTTCTGTTGTTAATGATTGAGAACGCACGGTAGAGCTGCTCGGCGAGCATTATACGCGCAAGCCTGTGCGGAAAGGTCATTTCCGACATACTCAGCTTTATCCTGCCCGCGGATTTCACCCTGTCCGCAAGTCCGAACGAGCCTCCGATGATAAACACGAATGTTCCCGTTCCGGCGGCGGTCTCTCTGCCGATAAGCTCGGCAAAGCCCTCGCTGCTGCGCTGTTTTCCCTCGATACAGAGCGGTATCACACAGCTCCCGGCCGGTATCTTCGCGAGAATTTTGTCAGCCTCGGTACCCAGCGCTTTTGCGATCTCGCCCTCCGACGGCGTATCGGGCAGCTTCTCCTGCTCGATCTCCTCCGCAGTCAGCTTGCAGAACGCAGACAGCCGCTTCGCGTACTCGTCGAAAGCCTCTTTCAGATACGGCTCTTTAAGTCTGCCGACGGCGATGATCTTTACGCTTACCATTGGCTGCGGATATTCGCCTTGCGGTTGCGGCGCGCCTCCATTTTGGCGATACGCGCCTTCTGCACGGTGTTGAGCACAACGTCCGCGATTATGAGTACAGCGAGGGCCGCCACGCAAAGACGAAACCACCACTTGTCGAAGATGCTGTTTATCATCCTCATAGTATATTCAAATTGTGACAGGCCTATGCTCTGTGAAGCGACGAGATTTGTCGTCCAGATAGTCTCACCGTCGAGCTCCAGCTCAAGAGTTCCCATTACCTGACCCTTTTCGATAGGAGCGACTACCGCGTCGTTGTCGTTTTTCTCGGCGGTTATCGTGATCTTCTGCTGTATAACGGAAGGATCGAGGTCTTTCGGGAGCAGAGTGGAGAATGCGGCAGCGGGCTTTAGTATCGAAACGTCCGCGTTCTCGCCCATATCAACCTTGACATTGGCAACGAAGGTATTCTCATTCATTACCTCGCGTATGTCGAACGTGCGGAAAGCCCATTTGTAGAGCGCGATAGAGTCCTTGAAGTGACCGTTGAGTCTGTTTCCCTCAGCGTCCCTGTACGGCGCACCGCAGGTGACGAGCATATAGTTGAAGCCGTTCTGCGAAGCTGTCGATACGATATTTGCGAATCCCTCGTGATAGACAGTCCAGTTCCCGTCCGCGTCCTTGGTGTAGTATTCGCCCATGCTTCCCGTTTTGAGACCGGAAGCAAATTCGTAGTAATACGGGTTGTCGCCGACGTTGTTTATCAGCGAGTTTACGTTGTAGATGCCGTAGGGCGAGGGGTTGTACTTGTTCGCCGGCATGATATATTCGTAGGTGTTCGAGATATCAACGAGCTCGGGGAGCTTGTCATAGATGTATTTTGCGATAAGGTACAGGTCATAGGGCGTCGAGTAGTTGTCCTCCTGCCAGAGACCGTGGGTGTTGCCGAAGTGCGTATTCTTGCAGCCGAGCTCCTTTGCCTTCTTGTTCATCATATCTATGAAAGCGGATATGCCGCCCTTATTCTTGCAGAGGTTGTAGCCGATGATGTTTCCCGTCTCACAGCCGGACTTTACGAGCAGTCCGTAAAGGCAGTCCTTCATGGTGAGATCGGTCTGACCGACAGCGATACCCGCGGTGCCGGCACCCTCCTTGTTCGGGTCACCCTCCCAGAACTCGTTGGTGCAGTCATAGGTTACCTCCATGGGCATAGAAAGATCGGAGCAGTTCTCATATGCGACGATAGCGGTCATCAGCTTGGTGATAGATGCCGGGTAGCACTTCTCGTTCTCGTTCTTTGCGGCGATTACCGTGCCGAGATCGAGGTTTACCATATAATACGCGCTGCTGTACAGCTCAACGTCCGGTGTGAATGCGGCGGACGCTGGAATGCTTACGGCGGGTATTAGTGCAAAAACCAACAGAATAGCCGTAAAGACAGCCGTAAATTTTATATTTCGCATATAGACAAAACCACCTTTTTGGGATATAATATATAAAGATAAAAAAATATCCGGGTAATATAATATACTATTATAACATACTTTGCCGAAAAATAAAAGCCTTTTCTTAAAGGTTTATGAAAAAATTTTTATATAAATCGGGAAAATATTTATATGATATTGATAACAGGTGACATTCACGGTGACATTTCCCGCTTTTCCGACAAGAAGATCCGGAAACTGAAAAAGGGCGACTGCCTTATAGTGTGCGGGGACTTCGGGTTTGTCTGGGACGGCTCCGACAAGGAGAAGAAGCTCCTGAAAAAGCTCGGAAAGCGCCGATATAACATACTTTTTGTCGAGGGCGCCCACGATAACCTCGACGAGCTGGAGAAATACCCGACAGAGATGTGGAACGGCGGGCTTACCCGTGTGATTAGCGGAAACCTGCGCCAGCTTGTACGCGGCAATATCTTCGATATCGGCGGCAAAAGGGTGTTTGCGTTCGGCGGCGGCAGAGGCGAGGAAAACGGAGGCGCGGCCCCGTGTTCGGAGGAGACCGCATCGAGGTACGAATGTCCGTCCGAAGCCGAGATCACCGGGTCCGACGCGCGGCTTGCCGCTGTGAGCAAGACCGTGGATATGATCGTGAGCTACGAGCCGCCCGCTTCGATAGCCGATTTTCTCGGGTACGGCGTGACCGCAGCAGACGGGGTAGGCGTTTATCTCGATACCGTCCGCCACGAGATACGGTTCGGGATATGGTATTTTGGCAAGCATCACATAAACAAGACCGTCCCGCCGCGCTTCATGGCTGTCTTTGACAGCGTAACGGACGCGGAGGTACTTAAATGAGCACGTTTCACGGCATTTTCGTCGTGATATGATAGATTATTGAAAGGAAGAATAACGACATGGCAGAATTCAAGTATGAGATAGTAAAGGAACTTGGCGTGATCTCCGAGGGCGCAAGAGGCTGGAACAAGGAGCTCAACCTTATCAGCTGGAATGACAACGCACCGAAATTCGATATCCGCGACTGGTCACCCGATCACAGCAGGATGGGAAAGGGAACATCGCTCACCGAGGAGGAGATGAACCGCCTCATCGAGCTCTTCAACACCCGTGACGAAGAAGACAGTTTTGAATAATCGGTAACCAAAGTGTAACCTTGCCTTGCAAAATACCCAAAACGCCGAAACAAGCGTGCGGGTATTTTTACTTTTTCACAGAAAATTCACATTTTAGATACCAAAAATTCATTTTTAGTTGACTTTTTTTCCTTTAGATGATATAATAGGCGTAGTTGTAAAACTGCTTTAAAGCAGTACCCGACAACATTCTTTTTCGTTATAGGAGGAATAAATCATGACAACAAAAAATAAGGCTATCGTAGCACTCGTATGCGGTATCCTCGGTCTCGTAGGCGGTTGGATCCCGGTTGTACAGTACATCACCGGTATTCTTTCCATCGTAGCTATCATCTTCGGTGCTCTCGCACTCAAGGATAAGCCCGAGGGAAGCGAAAAGAGCATGGCTGTTGCAGGTCTTGTTCTCGGTATCATCGCTTGCGCGATCACACTTCTTGCTATACTCTGCGTTATATGTGCAGCAGGCGCACTTGCGGCAGCAGGCGCTCAGTTACAGTATTAATCGGCTGTAAAAAGAACAGACGCTCCCCGCTCATAATGAACGGGGAGTTTTTTTTCGGGGGAGGTTCAGATGTTACCGGGAATTACGATTTTCGGCAGGTTCATAAGCAGCTACGCGTTAGCCGCGCTTGTCGGTGTATTTGCGGCGTGTCCGTTCGCGATATTCACATATAAGAAGCGCACCGGGGACGGCTATCCGATGCTTGCGATGCTGCTTATCTCCGCGGTAGGCATTTTTGCCGGCGGCGGACTGCTTTACGGTATTACAAATATTGACAAATGGTATCTTCTCTCGCAGGCAAAGGATTTCGGCGAGTGGTGGGAGTACGCGAAGCTGATTTTCGGCGGCTCGGTGTTCTACGGCGGACTTTTCGGCGGTATGGCTGTCGGTGCGTTCGTGATAAAGAAGCGAGGATATCCCGCAGACCTAATGACCGATATAGCCGCACCTGCTGTTGCACTGTTTCATGGCTTCGGGCGGATAGGCTGCTTTCTCGGCGGCTGCTGCTACGGGATAGAGGTTCCGTGGGGGATAACCTTCACTCACTCGCTCAACGAACCCGCGAACGGGGTTCCGAGAATGCCGGTACAGCTTTTCGAGTCGGGGTTTGAGTTCCTGCTTTTCTTTGTGCTCTGGCAGCTCTTACGGCATGACAAGCTCAAGGGCAGGCTGTTATCGCTGTATCTGATAGCTTATGGCATATTCCGTTTCCTTATCGAGTATTTCCGCGGCGACACGTACCGCGGCTTCATCTTCGGAATGTCAACATCGCAGTTCATCAGCATTTTCGCAGTAATCGGCGGTGCGGCGTATCTCTCCTTCAAGACCCTTCGCCGCGATCACGAGAACCAGATAGAATAAAGCAAAGCTCCGGGCAGAACGAACTGCCCGGAGCTTCTGTCTGTCAAAAAAGGAACTTTTTTGACAGACTTGTCCTACGCGGACGGCGCCTTCTGTCGGTCAGC
>JAFPUE010000111.1 GCA_017395555.1 Ruminiclostridium sp.
TCATGCTTCGCGTCCGAGTGCAAACGCCTTCTTGTTGATATCTATAGCCTTCTTCGGCACGCACTCGTCAAGCGCCTTCTGCCATGCTTCCTCGGGGAACCCGGCGGTCTTTGAGATAAGACCCATGAGCACGACATTCACTGCGCGGGAGCTACCCGCCTGCTCCGCGAGAGTAAGCGCGTCGATAGCGGTGATATCCACACCCTTTGCGCGTATCTTCTCCGTAAGGTTTTCGGGGTACTCCTGCACGCCCATGATAACGGGCATGGGGTTCACCTGCTGTGAATTTGTGATTATCTTACCGCCCTTTTTGAGATACGGCAGCCATCTTGCGGCTTCAAGCTCCTCGAAGGATATGATGATATCCGCCTCGCCCTTTTCGATAACGGGAGAGAATATCTTGTCGCCGTACTTTATATAAGTTACAACGGAACCGCCGCGCTGCGACATTCCGTGTACTTCGCTGACCTTTACGTCATAGCCTGCCGACAGCAGCACGTTTCCGAGGATACGGCTCGCGAGGAGCGTTCCCTGACCGCCTACGCCAACCAGCATTATTGCCTTTGTTTCAGCCATTTCACTCAACCTCCCTTATTCCTGTATCGCGCCGAACTTGCACATCTGTGTGCAGAGTCCGCAGCCTACGCAGAGCGTGTTGTCGATAGTTGCCTTGCCGTCTGCCATGGAGATAGCGGGGCAGCCGATCCTCATGCACGCCTTGCAGCTCTTGCACTTGTCGCTGTCAACCTTGAACGGGGGCTTGTGCTTCACGGTCTTGAGCAGAGCGCAGGGCTTGCGGCAGATGATAACGGAGGGAGCGTCCGCGGCAAGCTCTTCCTTGATCGCGGCCTCGGTCTCGGCAAGATCGCCGGGGTTCACAACTCTTACACGGTCGATGCCTACCGCGCGGCAGAGAGCTTCGAGATCGACAGCCGCAGCCGGATCGCCGTAGATGTTCTTGCCGTTCGCGGGGTTGTTCTGGTGTCCGGTCATGCCGGTAATGCTGTTATCGAGGATAAGCACGGTGGAATTTGTGCGGTTGTATGCGATGTTTATAAGTCCGGTAATGCCGGAATGGATAAAGGTGGAGTCGCCGATGACCGCGACAGCCTTGCCCTCGTACTCGCCGCGCATAGCCTTGTTGAAGCCGTGCAGACCGCTTACGGACGCACCCATACAAACCGTGGTGTCCATAGCGTCCAGCGGAGCCGCGGAACCGAGCGTGTAGCAGCCGATATCGCCGCTTACGAAAACGCCGAGCTTCTTTAAGGTGTAGAATACGCCTCTGTGCGGACATCCTGCGCACATTACGGGAGGACGGATCGGGATAACATCGTCAAGCTGCTCGTACTCGTTCTTTACGCCGAGTATCTTCTCACGCAGGTAGGTCTGCGAATACTCGCCGATGAATGTGAACAGCTCCTTGCCTATCGGGTCAAGCCCTATCTTGCGGCAGTGCGTCTCGATTATATCGTCGAGCTCCTCCACAACATACAGCTTCCTGACCTTTGCCGCGAAGTCCTTTATCAGCTCCACGGGAAGCGGGTTCACCATACCGAGCTTCAGGTAGCTTGCCTTTTCTCCGAGAGCTTCTCTTGCGTACTGGTAAGCGGCTCCGTTGGTGATGATGCCTATTTCGGTATCGAACATCTCAACTCTGTTGAGCGGAGAAGTTTCCGCGTATTCGACGAGCTTTTTCGTGCGCTCTTCGACAACGATGTGCTTCGGTTTCGCGTTCGCGGGAGTCATGATATTCTTGCGGGGATTTTTTGTATAGTCATAGCGGACCGTCTTTCTGTCTTCAAGCTCAACTATGCTCTGCGAGTGTGCAACTCTTGTGGAAAGACGGAGTATGACGGGAGTGTCGAACTGCTCGGATATCTCGTAAGCGAGCTTTGTGAACTCCTTACATTCGCCGGAGTCGGAGGGTTCGATCATCGGCACCTTTGCGCCGATAGCGTGATTGCGGGAATCCTGCTCGTTCTGTGACGAGTGCATACCCTGATCGTCCGCAACCGCGAGAACGAATCCGCCGTTCACGCCGGTATAGGATGCTGTATAAAGCGGGTCTGCCGCCACGTTAAGTCCGACGTGCTTCATAGCGCAGAAGGAACGCCTTCCCGCAAAGGAAGCGCCTATTGCCGCTTCGCACGCCACCTTTTCGTTGGGCGCCCATTCGCTGTACATTTCGTTTTTGTCGTAGGTAGAAGCAAATTCGGTTATTTCGGTGCTGGGGGTTCCGGGGTAGCTGGAAACGAACTCAACGCCCGCTTCATACAGTCCTCTTGCCACAGCCTGATTGCCGAGCATCAAACCTGCCATAAGAATCATTCCTTTCGTTTTTTGGGTTATATGTTTCGCTGATACATTATTATACCACAATCGGCGTGTTTTTGCAATATTTTTTTGCGTTTATACACGGTAACAGCATTTACTTTTGGTTCATTTCGCCCGCAAATAGTTGTGTTATCCTTTTGTCATTCTCTGTCGGCGGTGCGAGTCACTTTCTGCCTCCAGCGGCAGAAAGTAACCAAAGGTCAATGCAGTATGCATTGAGACGGCTGCCAAAAGCGCGCACGAAGCGCGAATAAAAGCAGCCGTCAAGCCGCCTCCCGCCCGCCTCTCTTCGAGTCACCGGTGACATTCTTCAATGGGAAAGTTACGATTGGTGTCCTCAGAGAGTCGGGCAGGAGGACTTCACGGAAAAGTCTCTTCTCCGCCGATTCGCGGCGGGTCCGGAGTTTTATTGACTGAAAAAGTAAATGCTGCTGCCGCATGCCGTTATATCGTCAGTACCCGTTTCCGTAAAAACAAATCCGCCCTATACCCGGAAAAGCACAGAGCGGATAATATATTGAAAAGTCTTTGATCTCGTCACGATTCAGATCGCACGCTCCAAAATTATAAATTATCAATTGTCAATTAATTGATTCCTTTCATTGTCAGTGATATACGGTTTTTCTTAACGTCAATGCCGAGTATCTTCACATTCACGATATCGCCGACTTTGACGACATCGAGCGGGTGCTTGACGAACTTATCGGCGAGCTGCGAGATATGCACAAGCCCGTCCTGATGTACGCCGATATCCACAAACGCGCCGAAATCGGTGATGTTGCGGACAGTGCCTTTAAGCTCCATTCCCTCTTTGAGGCTGTTGATATCCACCACGTCGGAGCGCAGCATCGGCTTGGGCAGCTCGTCACGCGGGTCACGTCCGGGCTTCATAAGCTCCTTTACTATATCGGAGAGCGTCATATCACCGACACCGGTCTGCTCGGCGGCTTTCTTTATGCCGAGCTCCTTTATCTTTGCGTTTATACTGCCGGCGGCGGATTTTGAGCGCTCGCCGGAGATATCGTCTTCGGTAAGCCCGCAGAGCTCCAGCAGCTTTCTCGCCGCCGCGTAGCTCTCCGGGTGAACGGCGGTGTTGTCAAGCGGTTCCCTGCCGCCCGGCACGCGCAGGAATCCCGCGCACTGCTCATAGGTCTTTTTACCGAGCTTGCTGACTTTGAGCAGCTCCTTGCGCTCCGTAAATCCGCCGTTTTCTTCGCGGTACGCGACTATGTTCTTTGCGATGCCCGCGTTAATTCCCGCAACATACGACAGAAGCGGCACGGACGCGGTGTTCACGTCAACGCCCACGTTGTTCACGCAGTCCTCGACAACTCCTCCGAGCGCTTCGGAGAGCTGTGCGGGCGGCATATCGTGCTGGTACTGCCCTACGCCTATTGCCTTCGGCTCGATCTTTACAAGCTCGGAAAGCGGATCCTGCAAACGTCTCGCGATCGACACGGCGCTTCTCTGCGTAACATCGAAATCCGGAAATTCCTCCTGTGCGAGCTTGCTTGCGGAGTAAACGCTCGCTCCCGCTTCCGAAACAACCATATAGCTCACGGGCGTGTCAAGCTCGCGTATCATGTCCGCGACAAAGACCTCGCTCTCATGGCTCGCGGTGCCGTTTCCTATCGAGATAGCGGTAACTCCGTACTTCTTTATGAGCGCGGTGAGCTTTTTCTTGGCTTCCTCGGTCTTGTTGTGCGGCGGTGTGGGGTAAACAACCGCGGTATCGAGTACCTTTCCCGTCGCGTCAACGACGGAGATCTTGCAGCCCGTTCTGTATGCGGGATCAAGCCCCATTGTCACCATTCCCTTTACGGGCGGCTGCATAAGGAGCTGGCGCAGGTTGTCACCGAACACCTTTATTGCCGCAGTGCAGGCTTTTTCCGTGAGATCGTTGCGCACTCTGCGCTCGATAGACGGGTGGATAAGGCGCTTGTACGCGTCCTCGGCAGCCTCGGTAACAAGATCGGAGTTTTTGTTCCTGCTCTTTCCGGTGATAACACGGCTGTATATCGTCGCGAGCATATTGTCGGTATCAACCTCAACCGCCGCTTTCAGCACACCCTCGCGCTCCCCGCGGTCAATAGCAAGTATGCGGTGGGTGGGTATCTTCGACACTGCTTCCTTATAGTCGTAGTAGTTCTCGTAAACGCTCTCTTCTTCGCCGTCCTTCGCCTTAACGGAGGTAATGAGCGCGCTGCGGTCATACAGCCCGCCGAGTATCTTGCGTATTTCCGGATCGTCCGATATGTTCTCCGCGATGATGTCCTTTGCGCCGTCTATCGCGTCCTGCACGGAAGCTACGCCCTTTTCCTCCGAGATATACTGCTCCGCTTCGGTGAACGGGTCACCCGACGACTGCGCGAATATAAACTCCGCGAGGGGTTCAAGTCCCTTTTCGCGGGCAATGCTCGCGCGGGTCTTTTTCTTGGGCTTGTACGGGCGGTAGATATCCTCGACTGCCGCAAGCGTTGCAGCCTCGGAAAGCTCGCGCTCGATATCCCCGGTCATCTTTCCGAGCTCTTCGATCGCGGCTTTTACTTCTTCCTTGCGCTTTTCGAGGTTGCGCAGATATGTAAGTCTGTCGGAAAGGTCTCTGAGCTGCACGTCGTCGAGTGCGCCGGTCACTTCTTTTCTGTAACGCGCGATGAACGGGATAGTGTTTCCCTCGTCGAGCAGCTTTACCGCCGCGTCCACCCTTGACTTCGCTATGTTCAGTTCTTCCGAGATCTTTGCTAAAATGTCCATTGTCTTGTCTCCGTTATATAAATGTAGTTTTATTATTATACCACATTCCGGACAGTAAATCAAGGATTTTTATGCGCTAAATCGTCTTACCTGTTTATTTCCTTCTCGTTCGTCCTTCCGAGAAGATAATCTATTGAAACATCATAAAGATCGGCGAGCATTATCAGCACAGCCGTCGGTATATCATGACCGCCGGTTTCGTAATAGCTGTATGTTCTCTGACTGCAATGCAGCATTTTTGCAACCTCGCTCTGGTTAAGGTCATGGTCTTCCCGTAAATTTCGTATCCGTTCGTACATAGCTTTTCTCCGTTCTTACAATATTATTAATTATTGTATAATAGCACAATTCATTCTATTAAATTTTAGAACAAAATATTCTGTTTTTTTGAAAAAGCTATTGACTTTTAGAACAAATCGTGCTAAAATGTAAAAACAGAAAGGGGGAAAGGTTATGTTCAAAAATAATATTGTGCGTTTCTTTCAAACCAAATATGTTTTTCTTACAGCAAACGGGATATTGCTTCTTGCGGCTTTAGTATCTATTTCTGTATTCGGTACGATCGGCAGGGCTTACACGATCATTAAAGAGGTCTCGCCCGGTACAGCAGATATAACAATTATCTCCGTATATATCATCGCCGGAGTTTTTTCTCTGACGGGGATAATACTGACGGCAAAAGCGTATATGACCCAAAACAATGACCGTACATCTGCGCTTATGTGCTTCGGCACTCTGATGTTTACATCGCTGCACGTCATATCGGCACATATATTGTCGTCGGCTATGATAACAGCGCTTGCCAATGGGTATATTGACATCTCATATATTGTATCGAACTGCCCTGTATTTGAAATGGTATTTATGGCAGCTGGGATAATATTTATGATGATTTATCTTATCATAAAAGCATTTATGAAAACATCGGTCCATACCGAAAAGAGAAAGGAAGCTTTAACATGATGCAAATAAACAAAAAAAGTATCGGTATATGTATTCTGCTGTCATTCGTGACCTGCGGATTATACCTTATATACTGGGAATACGTGCTCGTTAAGAACATAAGGACACTCAAAAACGACAGCAGCAGCTGTGTAGGTGAAATGCTGTGTCTGCTGTTCGTACCGTTTTACTCTTTCTATTGGTGGTACACCCGCGGAAAAACCGTTAAAGAGGAGTTTGCTGCCCGCGGCCGTTCAGCGGGCGGGAACGAGATCGTATATCTGATACTCGCCATTTTCGGATTAGGGCTGGTATCAATGGCTATAATGCAGAACGACTTCAATTCTCTGTCGTAAATACCGCGTTAAATTCTGCCGAAAGGTAACTTTAATAAGATGAAAATATATAAAAGAAGCATTGGAACGTGCATTTTGTTCTCGTTTTTATCATGCGGTATTTACCTTATCTATTGGGAATATCTGCTTGTAAAGAATGTCAGAGCGTTAAAAAACGACACTTCGGGCTGTGCAGGCGAAATGGCTTGTCTGATGTTTGTCCCGTTCTATTCCCTCTATTGGTGGTACACCCGTGGAAAAAGCGTTAAAGACGAGTTTTCGGCAAAAGGTATTCCCTGCACCGGCAGTGAGATCGCATATCTGCTTCTCTGGATATTCGGACTGGGTTTGGTTGCAGTTGCAATAATGCAGAACGACTTCAATTCGCTGCCTGCACATATTGCGGAAGGTGTTGTGGGAGCAAGCTCGGAAGGCTGTGCGGTAATAGGCTTGGTATTTGGTATTTTCGGATTGATCGGTGGCTGGATACCATACATACAATACATTACATTTATTTTGTCAATAGGTGGAATAATAATATCTTCTATAGCGTTGAAAAAAGGTGCGAATGGCGGTTGCAAAGGTATGGCTATAGCCGGACTTGTGTTAGGAATAATCAGTATCGTTTTAACTGCTGTAGCGGTACTTTGTGTACTAATAGCAATTAATAACATGAAAAGCTTATATTAATGACACTCTTCTCATTGCTATAACGAAAAAGAACGGAACCGGCGGCTGCCGCGAGATCATCGCGACAACCGCCGGTTCTGTTTATCTTAAATTTCTCTCCCGTTACATATCGAATATTTTGATAACGCTCCTGCCTTCGAGTTCCGCGGAGACGATCAGTCTGCCGTCACTGTATTCCGCGGCGAGTATTCTCGCATCACGCAGCCGCAGCATATCGTCCAGCAGCTTTTTCTGCTCTTCGCCGTATTCTCCCATATCGTCCGACGTGAACAGCACTCCTCCGCAAAGCGCGTTTATCTCCGCGAGACAACGGCGCTGATCCGTGCTCATAGTCGTGTCGGTATCGCGCAGCATGAACACGTCCGGGTCATTTATGAAGGCTCTGCCGCTCAGCTGTCTGCGGAAAACGGAATTGATTATACTGTTGCGAGTGCTCGGACGTTCGCGGTGCATGAGCTGCATATACGGCTTGTCGTTCCACTCGGGAGTAACGTCCGTGCCTATGCGGCAGTAATCTACCTTGCCGAACGCGGAGGCTATCGGAACACCGCAGCCGAGTATCTTTGCCGCACCCGCGAGCTCGCGCAGCAGATCCATACCGTCCGCCATTACCATACCGCGGGTCTTGTCACGGCGCGGAATAATGCACGCCGCGTAAAGGAAGTCGAGCTTGAGCAGACCGAAGCCCCAATCGTCTATGACCGTGCGGAATACCTCTTTAAGGTATTCGCGGAACTGCTCGTTGTAGATGTCGAGGGCATACGCGCCGCTCCAGTTGCTTCCAGCTCTTACCGGCTCACCGTTTTCGTCCCGGAGCAGCCAGTCCGGGTGCTCCGAAAACAGCTCCGACTTCTCCTCGCACACAAACGGCGCGAGCCACAGCCCCGGTGTCAGCCCCTCCTCCTTTATCCTGTCGGCAGCCGGCTTCATTCCGTCCGGGAATTTTGACATATCTATGCTCAGCCAGTCTCCCACGGCGGTCTGGTAGCCGTCGTCTATCTGGAAGATATCGGCTTTAGCGTCACATTCCTTCAGTCCTTCGAGATCGTTTAAAATGCAGCGCTCGTTGATATCCTGATAGTGCCTGTACCAGCTCGTGTAGCCGAATACCGGCTTCTCCGCAGTCGGTGCGATGCCGAGCCACACGAAGTACGCGTCAAAAACCTCGTCCTCTTTGCCGCTGCCGAGATACAGCGACAAGCCCTCGTAGTCCCCGCTTATGTTCAGTCCGCGGCAGTCCTTCTCGACAGTGACCGTATTCTTTTCGGTGTTTACGCGTATCATCGTAAATCCCGTATTCTCGCCGAGAGAGCCGATAAAGTCGAAAATTCCGTCGGAATGCTTCACATATCCGTATGAAAAGCCGTGGAAATGCCCTTTTCTGAGGCTGTATTTTGCAAAGGTGTAGTCACCGTAAGCCGAGAACGCGTACTTTTCCCTTACGGCGGCGGGAATATGCCCTATCCCGCGCACTCTGCCGTCGATTCCGAGCTCGGCGCTGTCCGTCCACGACTGATAGCCGTTGAGGAAAATGCGGTCATCGGGCAGGAAGTCATACTCGAACTCCGCGGCGATCTTCATTATCTCGATCTCGCTTTTCGAGCGCACCGTAACACCGAATGTCTCGGTGTTTTCCTTTATATCGAGCGACAAACGCGCGTTGCTGACGCTTTCCGCCGAGGTTACCGTATAGCCCTTGCCGTTGGCGCGGTACGCGAATCTTACATTTACGAATTTAAACATTATCTTCCCTCCGTCCGGTATTGTTGAACTGCATTAAAGGTCATTACTTTTCTGCGCCGCTCTCGATCTTGGCAATTACCTTCTTCTCGTTATAGCGGAAGAATACGAATCCGCCGAGCAGACAAAGCACCGTCGCGATTATAGCGGTGATACGGTATCCGAGACCGTAGCCGGGGTCTGCCTTATCGGTTATATCGGCGTTTATAAGCGCCACACTCGTGAATATCAGCATAGCGAGAGACTGACCGAGCTTGAACGCGAAGGTTCTTGCCGCGTAGAACATACCCTGTCTGCTCTCACCGGTGTCGATCTTGTCGGCTTCGGAAATGTCGGCTACAACAGCCTGCGGCAGTATTCCGAGTATCGCCATGGGTATCGACGCGAGCACTGCTACAATTATTCCGTAGGCAACTCCCGGTATCGGCAGAATGCCCGCGAACGCAGTAACAAGGAACGTCACCGCGAAGAACATGAACGCGAACGAGATCAGCTTCTTTTTGCCGAGCTTCTTTGCGAGAATATTGACCGGCGCATAGCACACGAGCGACATTACCGTCATTATTGCAAACAGCGGGAACGTCCATGTCGAGTCAAGACCCATAAGTACGGTGATGTAGAACGAAAGACCGGTCTGGAAAAGCGTAAGGCCTACCCAGTAAAGTATATCGGAAGCCACAAAAAGGCGGAAATCCTTGTTCTTGAATGTTGCCGCCAGCGACTTGAACGCGGGTGTCTCGGTGGGTGTCGTGTCGGCGTACTCATTCTCGTTTATTGCAAACGCCGGTACAAACATACAGATTATCGCTATTCCGGCAAGTATTGCGATAGTGATGCGGTATGCCTCGGGGTAGTTCGTGTAGATCGCCGTTCCGGACTCTATGACTTCCTCAACGGTCATTCCCGTTTTCTCCGCTACCTGCTCATTGCTGAGCGCGTTCAGGAAGAAGCCCGCGATATTCGGAACGAGGTAGGCGAATGCCGTACCCACGAAATATGTTACGGATATGAAGGTGGACAGGTTTATGCGCGCGTTCTGTGTACGTCCGAGCTCGGGAATGAGCGCGTTGTACGGTGTGCAGTACGATGTCATGCAGAGATAGAACAGCATAGCGCAGATAAACAGTGCCACAACGTTTATCGGGCTCTCGGAAGCTACCGGGGAAATGAACATCAGCACGGTAACAACTCCGAACGGGAGCGCGGCTATACGCATAAAGGGTATGCGCCTGCCGAGCTTGTGTTTAAGTCTGTCGGACTTGCCTGCTATGAGCGGGTCCGTAACGGCATCGAAAATACGGCCGAACGCGGTGATAAGACCTATCGCGGTAAGACCTATGAATGTAGCCTGCGGGAGAAATACGGTCTGACCCTTTGCTATCTCCTCCGCGCTCGGCTGGAAGAAGAACACCAGCCAGTTTGAAACAATGCCGGACAGGATAGACCAGCCGAGCTGACCTATCGCGAATATCCACAGCACCTTATTTGTTGCGATCTTTTTTTCCATTGCCATGACCCCTTTCAGTACATTTATGCCTGTTGCGTTTAAAAAACCATGATTATCTCCGGCGGTCAAGCCTTCAGATAGCTCACCGCGCAGTCAATGAGCATTTCAAGCTCCTTCTGCGCATCGGAGAAATCGTCCGACGGCAGTATCTCGCCGTCTATGAACTTCTTGCTCATTTCCGTAAGCGCGTGCGCGAATGTAAGATAGAATATCCGGAAATCCGGGATCTTTCTTACCGTGCCGTCGCTGACACCTTTATTATATGCGCGCTCGATTATCGGGTAAAAATTTATGACCGATTTTTCGTACTTCTCAAGCTGTTCGCGCGGCACATTCTCGTGTATCACGAACCTGTCGAACTCGCCGAGCAGCCTCATGAAATCCTTATGTGCCGAGAATAGCACGATAAACATTTTAAGCAGATCGTGCAGCTGCTTGATACCGGGCTGCGATGTGAAGGTCTCGGAATCGAATACCCCGCTGAAAAGATTTTTCAGATCATCCCACAGAAAGGTCATCGCATCTATCGCAATACCTATCTTTGTTCCGAAGTATCTGTACAGCGTTGCGACGCCTATGCCGCTCACATCGGCGATGTCGGTCATTTTCACATTTTCTATGCCGTTTGCGAGAAAAAGCCCCGCACAAGCAGATACAGCCCGTTCGATTCGCCTGTCTTTAAGTTTTTTTGGCGAAAGATCGGAAGATTTTTCATTTACCACTTGACAAACCTCCTAAAATGTGATAGACTTACTATCAGCTGATAGTAAGTCTATCACATTTTCTCAATTTTGTCAATAGGTTTTGAAAAAATATATTTACAGGAGGACATTACTATGGACAGAGCAAAGGTCATCTTCGGGAACGAAATGTCGGACAAGGCGTACAGAAAGGCTGTCGCGGCAAAGAACAGATTTATCCGCAAGTACGGCGACGACTCGGCAAAAAGCTATCACCTCACGGCGGTGCCTGCTCCGGCTATCGGGGACATTCTCGGCACAGAACAGCTTCTCATCTCAGACCATAAGGACGTGGAATTCAGCAGCAAGAGCGTTATAATCGGAAATATCAGAATGGGCTTCGGTCACTACCGCATATCAATGGCGATCGCTTCGGCGGCGAAGGCTATGGGTTACGAGCCGTACTGGTTCGATCTGCACTCGTTCAGAAGCGCCACCTGCGGCAAGATAATAGCGGAGCAGAACGAGCTCTACTCGCTCGGTTCACGTCTTTCGCAGTCGATACCGCTGTTCAACAAGCTCGTATGGGAGCCGATAAACAGCGAGGGCTTCCGCAAGCTGACCTACAACTGCTCGGATCAGAAGGTGTCGGAGCTCATGGCACCGGTGCTTCACGATCTGCCGAAGGATATACCTTATATAGCAACACACGTCTGGCCGGCACAGGCTGCGGTACACGCGGGACTTACGAGCGTGGTGAACGCGATACCGGACAACTGGCCTATGGCGCTTCATCTTGCGGAAGGCTCGATACACACCGTACAGACCCCGTCGGCGTATCTCGGCTACCGTGCGCTGCGCGGAATGGACAAGAAGCGCCAGCTGAAGCCCATGCCAAAGACTTCTATCGCGTACACCGGGCATTATGTCGATCACGAGCTTGTGAGCAACATCGAAGCGGACTGCGCGAGACGCAAGGAGCGTTCTCACGGCGGCACAAAGCGCTGGCTCATGTCGGTAGGCGGTGCCGGAGCGCAGAAGGAGATTTTTATTTCGATAATCAGGAAGCTGCTCCCCGATATAGCCAATGGCAGCGCGGCGTTATTTATAAATGTAGGAGACCACAGGAACGTATGGGAATCGCTGATAAGCGAGATCCCGCAGATGCGCGCATATCTCACGGAGCACTTCGACGACTTCGCGGAGACGAAAGCATTCGCGGAAGCCGCGCTTGACGGCGAGGTCACCGGCATACACGCGTTCTGCCATGCCGATATCTTTGCTGCGGTTTACTCGACGAACCTGCTCATGCGCTGCTCAGACGTGCTTATCACAAAGCCGAGCGAGCTGTCGTTCTATCCGATACCGAAGCTGATGATAAAGCGTGTCGGCGGTCACGAGGCGTGGGGAGCTATCCGCGCTGCGGAGCTCGGCGACGGCACCTACGAAGTCACCACTCCCGCCGAGACCTGCGCGATGATCGATCTCATGCAGAACCACGGCGATATCATAGACATGATGTGCGACAATATCCTTATTGCCCACAAAGCCGGTATCTATAAGGGCGCATACCGCGTAGTCAAGCTCGCCACGCACAGAATCCGTAAAGAGAAGAAAAGAGGAGCTTGAGAGAGACTTTTGAGACGGCGCCGGGTCTGTCGGTCAGCCCCCTAATGAGGTTGGCAAATACTCCGTTGCTAAAATAGCAGAGAATGGCTAACCGGGGTGCTGCACCCGTCATTAAAAGAATGTAACTTCGGATTCGGAGCGGAGCATCCGCCGCTTTGTGAAAGGTACATTTCTGAATTACAAAAACCGCTGAATGTAGTTGTCATTCAGCGGTTTATTGATTTGCTGAAAGCACAATACAGTCAATATGCACAAATAATCACTGAAATTTGTAATATTTCAATGAAATCAGTCAAAAATACTTGATTATTTGTTACAATTAAGTTATAATGAAAATGATACATTCTCATTACGGGATAATTATGCCCGAAGAAAGGAGCAAGGTACTGTGGGAAGTGCCGAAAACAACAGCAAAACGGTCAATTACGCAGTCAACGCGTTCCGCCATTTCAACACAATAACACAGCATAAAATGATCGTTATGCACTATTGCTTCAAGGCTGGTCTGTATAAACAGGGTCTGCTGCACGATCTGTCCAAATATTCGCCTGCCGAGTTCTTCGTCGGCGTAAAATACTACGACGGCACACGAAGTCCCAATACCGTCGAGCGCGAGCTGAAAGGATACAGCGGCGCGTGGCTCCACCACAAGGGCAGGAATCGTCACCACTTTGAATACTGGATAGACAACAAACCGGACGGTGACAGAATGATGGCCGGCGTTAATATGCCGGTAAAGTATATCGTAGAGATGTTCTGTGATCGTGTTGCTGCGTGCAGGGTCTATCTCGGCGATAAATACACCGACGCTTCGCCGTATGAATACTACGAGCGTTCGCATAAGCATTATATGATACACCCGGAGACCGATAAGCTGCTGAAACGCCTGCTTCTCATACTCCGCGACTACGGTGAGGATAAGGTCTTTGCGTATATCCGCGCCCGTGTCCTTAAAAACAATTGAGCGGGACCGTATAAGGGCAGAAAAGCTCTGAGTTTCGTCACGATTCAGATACGCGCGCTTTGCGCGCTCCACAATTATTCATTATTTATTATTTATGGAGTTCGTTCTGGGGATTGTAATAATAGTAATACTGCTGCTGATACTCGGGTTCGGCATAGATGTGATAATATTCGGATTTATCGTACTGATAACGCTCGCGACTGCGTCTTCGGCTCTGTTTTTCGTATATTTTACAGTCCGGCTTCTGATCTCCAAAAAAACGCAGGGTACATTCACCCGTGTCGCAAAGCAGGAAAAATGGAAGTATGAATCGGCGTTTTACGACATCGGAGACGAGGAGCTCCCGAACGTCTTCCCCGCCGAATTTGTCATGAGAGACAAGATATACCACACGGACAGAACGGTGAAGCTGCGGCTGGACAGGCGCGGGAAATTTGTGTATGACCGCAACGCCCGTATGACGATACTATTCGGGCTGCCGCTCTGCTCGGCGCTGTGCGGGCTGTGTATGATGTTTTTTCCGTATGTTGTGCCGGTTATCGGTTAATGAACGGCTTCTTGGAGGAATACAGTAATAAATGTTTGCAAAAATATCGAGCATCGGACTGTTCGGGCTGAACACCTTCTCCGTGACTGCGGAGATAAGCGCTTCACAGGGAGTCCCCAACATCGACATTGTGGGGCTCGCGGATCAGTCGGTGCAGGAGAGCCGCATGAGGATAAAAGCGGCTATGGACAACAGCGGGCTTAAGCTCGGAAATATGAAATGTGTTATAAACCTGTCGCCCGCGGGAATGAAAAAGACCGGCTCCGGGTACGATCTCGCTATACTTACGGCGGTGCTCACCGCAGCGGGATATGTGCCGAAGGAGCTCGACGGGAAGGCGTTTATCGGCGAGGTATCGCTCGGCGGTGAGATATGCCCGATAAACGGAGTTCTCGCAATGGCTGTCGAAGCGGCGGAGAACGGTATATCCGAGATATATCTGCCGTATGACAACGCGGCGGAGGCTTCCGTCGTGAAGAATATCCGCATCTACGGAGTTCATACCGTCGCGGAGCTTGTCGCACACCTGAACGGCAGGGCGCTTATTCGCCCCGCGGATCCCTACGAGATAACCGAGGAAAGCTACCGCACGGTGCTCGACTTTGCCGACGTAAAGGGTCAGGAAGCCGTGAAAAGCGCTATCGAGGTAGCCGCGGCAGGATTTCACAATATGCTGATGATCGGGCCGCCCGGAACCGGAAAAAGCATGATAGCCAAGCGGATTCCGACTGTTCTGCCGCGAATGACGTTCGAGGAGAGCATCGAGACGACGAAAATACATTCTATTGCGGGAATACTCTCGCCCACGTCGCCGCTTATAACGCGGAGACCGTTCCGCGATGTGAGCCACACGGCATCGTCCGTCGGACTTATCGGCGGCGGCAGCGTCCCGAAGCCCGGCGAGATATCGCTTGCTCATAACGGCGTGCTGTTTCTGGACGAGTTCCCGGAGTTTGACCGCCGGGTGCTCGAAACGCTGCGGCAGCCGCTCGAAAATCGCGAGATATCCATAGCGCGTGCCGCGGGAACGGTAACGTACCCGTGCAACATAATGCTGGTTGCGGCAATGAACCCGTGTCCCTGCGGTAACTATGGCTCGCCGGTCAAGAAATGCACCTGCACACAGCAGCAGGTTGCGCGGTATCTCGGCAAGATAAGCCAACCGATACTCGACAGGATAGACATACAGACCGAGGTGTCCTCGGTCAGATATGAGGATCTTGCGGGAAACGTCAGATCGGAGTGCTCGGCGGCAATGGCGGAGCGCATAGCCAAGGCGCGGGAGATACAGAGCCGCCGCTTCAAAGGCACGGCGATAACGTCGAACTCCTGCATAACACCGGATATGCTGCACGAGGTCTGCGTACTTGACGAGAAGGCGGGAGACTACCTGAAACTCGCGTTTGAAAAGACGGGATTGTCCGCGAGAGCTTACGACAGAGTGCTAAAGGTTGCAAGAACGTGCGCCGATCTCGACGGCACGGAGCTTATCGGCAAGCCGCATATTGCGCGCGCCGTAAGCTACCGGAGCCTTGACAGAAAATACTGGGGGAATTAAGGCAATACCGCACAAAGACCGTCTAAAGACTTCGCACGCAATCTTTATGCGGTATAGCCTAAACGGACCGTTTCATGACGATACGGAGGAATAATATGGAAAAGCTGAAGATAAATATGCTCGGCGAATTTTCGATGTCATACGGAAATAATGTTATAACAGAGCAGAGCAAGCGCTCGAAAAAGATGTGGACTTTGCTGGAATACATGATCGCCAACCACAACCGCGAGATATCGCAGAACGAGCTCATAACTCTGCTATGGGGCGACAAGGAGAGTGAGAACCCTGTCGGTGCGCTCAAGACCTCGCTCCACAGGCTCCGCGCGTGCCTTGATACGCTCGGTCTGCCCGAGGGTGTGGAGATAATCGTGAACTCCATGGGTACATACTCCCTCAACAGCCGCATTGCCTGCGATATAGACTTCGACGAGTTCGACGCGCTTTACAAGAAAAGTATGCTCGCGCAGTCCGAAAAGGAAAAGACGACGCTGTATCTCGCGGCGGTAGAGCTGTACAAAGGGGATTTCCTCAACCGTTCGCGCTCGGACGGCTGGGTAACGCCGATAAACAATTACTACCACTCGCTCTATCTGCGCATAGTGCATGAAACGATCGACATACTCTATAAGCACAAATATTACACCGAGCTTATCAATGTCTGCCGCAAGGCGTTCACGATAGAAAAGCTCGATGACCGCATACACCTTTACTATGTGAAGGGGCTGCTTGATATCGGGGAGACCTCGGCAGCGAAGCAGCACTACACCTATGTAATGGATCTGTTCTATAACAAGAACGGCATAAACCCGTCGCCTGAATTTGTGGAGCTGTATGAAAAGACCGTGAAGGACGATCACACCTACAATGCGGATTTCGGCGTTCTTAAAGGACAGCTCGACAGCATAGATGACGGTATAGGAGCGTATTACTGCGAGTTCGCTTTCTTCAAGCACATCTATCAGCTTGAGATACGCGACGCGGTACGAAGCGGCAGACCCACTAATCTCTGTCTGCTGACCGCGGTATCGAAGTCGCAGGAGGATCTTGAAATAAAACAGCTCAACCGTATAATGACGCGGCTTTCCGACTGCATAAGCGGCTCTCTGCGTTCACGCGACGTTTATTCGCGTTACAGCGCGTCGCAGTTCGTAATGCTGTTGACGAACACGACAAAGGAGCAGGCGGAAATGGTGCTCGATCGTATCCTGAAACGCTTCAAGCGCGACAACCCGAAGCTCGGCTGCACGCTGCTGTACAAGTTTGACCGTGCCGGCAAGCCGAGACAGCAGGAGGGCTAATGAATTATAAGACAATAGAGGGCAGCGCCGAGGATCGCTTTATCGAGAAGAAAAGCGAATTTATCGGCTATCTGCGCCACACCGCGACGGAACGCGAGGCGCTGGATTTCATTTCGGAGATCCGTGCCATGCACCGCAAGGCAACGCACAACTGCTACGCCTATATTCTGCGGGAGAACAATCTCTCGCGTCACAGCGACGACGGCGAGCCGGGCGGAACTGCGGGTGTGCCGATATACGAGGTGCTCCGCAAGGAGGGGCTTACCGATGTTACCTGTGTCGTGACGCGGTATTTCGGCGGAGTGCTGCTCGGTGCCGGCGGGCTTGTGCGGGCGTACACGAAGGCGGCGAAGATCGCCTGTGACGCGGCGAAGGTGCTGGATATGCGCACGGCGGCGCGAATCACGCTGAGGCTCGACTACAACCTCTACGGCAGGATCGGCAAGACCCTCGGGAGCTACGATGTGCGAACGGAGAACGAGGATTTCGGTGCGGATGTTGCGATAACGCTCTGCATTCCCGCGGAGAACGAGCAGCCCTTCTCTAAGGAGCTGACCGATATCTGCGGCGGCAACATTTCTATCAAAAAGGAAGAAGAAATAGAATATAATTTTGGCTAATATGACGAAAATTAATAAATTCCTTCCCGAAAAAAAGGTGAAAAGGGAAGGAATTTTGTATTTATATACAGACAATAATTTTCAGATATAGACAATCGGAGAATATAATAAATGCTTCCAAGAGAAATAACACAGGAAAACGAAAAGAAGATACTGTCGGCGAACGCCTGCCTGAGCGAAAACTCAAAAGGCAGAGACAGATATGAGATGCCGTGCGACATACGCACGGACTTTCAGCGCGACAGAGACAGGATAATCCACTGCAACGCTTTTCGCAGATTAAAGCATAAAACACAGGTATTCCTTATACCGAAGTCCGATCACTACCGCACCCGACTGACGCATACCCTTGAGGTGTCGCAGATAGCAAGAACGATCGCAAGAGCTCTGCGGCTCAACGAGGATCTTACCGAGGCTATCGCGCTCGGTCATGACCTCGGGCATACCCCGTTCGGTCACGACGGTGAGCGTATGCTGCAAAAGCTCTATCCCGAGGGGGATTTCCGCCATTACAAGCAGAGTGTGCGCGTTGCGGAAAAGATCGAACGCGACGGTGCCGGACTAAATCTCACTGCCGAGGTGAAGAACGGGATACTCTGCCATACAAATATGACCGCGGACACGCTTGAGGGCGTTGTGGTAAAGTTCGCGGACAAGATCGCGTATCTCAACCACGATATTGAGGACGCTGTACGCGGCGGAGTGCTCGATCCGCGGGATATCCCGAAGCACGTCATCGACGTTCTCGGTGACTCCAAGAGCAAGCGCATAACGACGCTCGTAACGGATATCATCGCGAACAGCGGAGACGAGATACGTTATTCCGATGAGGTACGCGAAGCGCACGACGAGCTGCGCAAATTTATGTTTGAACACGTTTACTACGCCGCTGTCACCAACCGCGAGAAGGACAAGGCGTGCTATATGATAGAGTTTCTTTTTACGCACTATATGCGCAATAAAGACCTGATGCCGGCGCTGTATATAAGGCTTGCGGACGAGGACGGGCTTGAAACGGCGGTCTGCGACTTCATAAGCTGCATGACCGACGAATATGCGATAGACCTGTTCAAGGAGCTTTGTATTCCCAAACAGTGGATACGGATATAATGCGCAGCCCGAACCGCGCACGGAGGTGAACAACGCATGGCGAAGCTGCCGGACAGCTTTCTTGACGCGCTCAGAGCGGGTAACGAAATAACGGCGGTGATGTCGTCTTATGTCGAGATAAAGCGGGCGGGGCGCGATTATGTTTGCTCGTGTCCGTTTCACTCGGAAAGAACACCGTCGTGTCATATTTACACCGAAACGCAGAGCTTTTACTGCTTCGGCTGCGGTGCCGGCGGCGATGTTATCACGTTTATACGCCTTATAGAGCACCTTGAATATATTGAGAGCGTGAAGTTTCTCGCGCAGAGAGCCGGACTTTCGATGCCGGACGAGACTGACGACGGCGGAGCGCAGAAGCGCGCAAGACTGCTCGGTATGAACCGGGACGCGGCGCGGTATTTCCGCGATATGCTGCTGTCTCCCGAGGGAAAAGAGGGACTTGACTACCTCGCCGGGCGGCAGCTCACACCGAACACGATAAAAAAATACGGGCTCGGATTTGCGCCGGACGGCTGGCACAACCTGCAATACTACCTGCGCACGAAAGGGTATTCCGACGACGAAATGGAAGCCGGAGCACTGCTCGTGCGGCGGAACAACTCGGTTTACGACAAGTTCCGGAGACGGGTGATGTTCCCGATAATCGACAGGCGCGGAAATGTCATCGCGTTCGGCGGCAGGACGCTCGAAAAGGAAGCTCCCGCGAAGTATCTGAACAGCGACGAGACGCTTGTTTTCAGAAAAAGAGAGAATTTATTCTCGCTGAATTTTGCGAAAAATACAAAAGAAAGATTTCTTATCCTCTGCGAAGGGTATATGGACGTTATCTCGCTCAACCAAGCGGGATTCGACAACACCGTGGCAACGCTCGGCACGGCAATAACCCCACAGCAGGCGAATATAATGAAGCAGTACGCCGGCGAGGTGGTCATATCCTATGACGCGGACGGAGCCGGGCAGGCTGCGACTATGAAAGCTATAAATCTTCTGTCCGAGGCGGGCATAACCGCGAGGGTACTGAATATCCCTGACGCGAAGGACCCGGACGAGTATATCAAGAAGTTCGGAGCCGAGAGCTTCCGGCAGCTTCTGACCGGGACGGCGACTGCGATAGATCACGAATTCGGCAGGCTGAAAAGCGGTATTGACACCGGTACCCCGTCCGGCAAGGCGGAGTTCCTGCGCAAGGCGGTCCCGTTTCTCGCGAAGATACGCAGCGACACAGACCGCACCGTGTACATATCCGAGGCGGCGCGTATCACGGGGCAGCCGGTCTCGGCAGTCACCGATCTCGTAAAGGACAGGATAAAGTTTGATATAAGAAGTGAGCGCCGAAGCGAGGAACGCGAGCTTATCCGCGGAACCGTGAAGCGCGATCCGATAAACCCCGATGCCGTCACTTATCCGCGCGAGGAAAAGGCGGAACGCGGCATTATAGCGTATATGTTTAAGTCTCCCGATCTGCTTCCGCGTGTGGAGCGCTCTCTGCGGCCGGAGGACTTTCCAACCGAATTTAATCGAAAAGTGTATTCTTTTATCGCAGACCGTATCAAAAACGGCGAGACGGCTGATATAACGTCGACAGGAAGCGAATTTACGGCGGAGGAAGTGGGCAGAATAACCGGTATATGCAGGCACGCCGACACCCTCCCTTACAGCATCCCGCAACTCGATGAATACATAGATGTCCTCGTTGATCACCGCAGGAAAAGCACCGAAAAACCCGTCACCCAGCTTACCGACGAGGAAATGCTCCAAAGAATAGAAGCCCGCCGTCAGAAGCTCGAGAGCGGTTGAGAGAGCTTTGAGAGATTTCAGGAGGGGGCGCTGCTTTGGCTGCTTTTTATGCGCGCGGCTTGCGCGCTTTTGACGGCAACTACCATTGCTTCATGCAATGCACCAACCCACAGAAGAATGCATCTACGGATTCGGAGCGGCGCGTTCGCCGCTGCGGTTGGCAAAGACTCCGTAACAAGCCCGAGTCTGTAAACAGATCAATAGCTTGTTCTGTATAACAGAGTATAGAATATCGTCACGATTTAAAATCGCGGCGAAGCCGCTCCATAATTATTAATTGTTAATTATTAATTTGTTAAAAGGAAGGACTTATAAAAATGTCAGAACTCAAATCACCGCTTACCGAACTTATCGAGCACGGTAAGCAAAGCGGAAAGCTCACCACGCAGGAGATCACCGATGTGCTCGAAAGCTGCGACTTCGACGCGGAACAGATAGACAAGCTGTATGACGACGTTGAAGCCAATCATATCGACATCATTGATGACTTCACCGTCGATGAAGACCTTGACGCGGCTCTTTATCTCGCAAATGACGATGATCTTGATATGGCTCTGTCCACCGATCAGATCGCTATCGATGATCCGGTCAAGATCTACCTGAAGGAGATAGGAAGAGTCCCGCTGCTCACACCCGAGGAGGAGATCGAGCTCGCACAGCGTATGGCACAGGGTGACCCGTATGCCAAGAAGCGCCTTTCCGAAGCGAACCTGCGCCTTGTGGTAAGTATCGCAAAGCGCTACGTCGGCAGAGGTATGCAGTTCCTCGATCTGATACAGGAAGGAAACCTCGGTCTTATCAAGGCGGTGGAAAAGTTTGACTACACCAAGGGATATAAGTTCTCAACCTATGCGACTTGGTGGATAAGACAGGCTATCACGCGCGCTATCGCCGATCAGGCAAGAACTATCCGTATTCCCGTACACATGGTAGAGACGATAACAAAGGTGAAGAAGGTCAGCAGCACGCTCTTACACAAGAACGGACGTGAGGCTACCGCCGAAGAGATCGCGGAAGAACTGAAGCTCCCGCTCGACAGAGTGCGCGAGATAATCCGCATTTCACAGGACCCCGTTTCCCTCGAAACGCCGATAGGTGAGGAGGAGGACAGCCACCTCGGTGACTTCATACCGGACGAGGAAGCTCCCGCTCCGGCAGAGGCGGCATCGCAGATGCTTCTTAAAGAGCAGCTCGACGACGTGCTCGGAACCCTTACCGAGAGAGAGGGCAAGGTGCTCCGTCTGCGCTTCGGACTCGACGACGGCAGACAGCGCACGCTTGAGGAAGTTGGCAAGGAGTTCAACGTTACCCGTGAGCGTATAAGACAGATCGAGGCGAAGGCGCTCAGAAAGCTGCGCCACCCGTCAAGAAGCAAAAAGCTGAAGGATTTTCTTGAATGATCACGTTTTATAATAAATTGTTGTTTAAAGGAAAGGAAACTGCAATGAGTACGAATAGCAAATCGACTGAGCTTAAACCGCAGGGAGACCTCGTGTTCGCCCTTGATATCGGTACAAGGACCGTTGTCGGCATACTGGGCGAATACATAGACGACAAGCTGTATTTACAGGATTATATCAGCGTCCCGCACCCGAAAAGAGCAATGGTTGACGGTCAGGTAGAGGATATAAAGCAGGTTGCGAAGATAGTTGCGCAGGTAAAGTCGCAGATGGAGGAAAAGAACGGTGTCAAGCTGACCAAGGTTTCTATCGCGGCAGCGGGACGCGCGCTGAAAACCTGTCAGGTGACAATGGAGTTCGACATATCCGATCGCGAAGCGCTTACAGAGGATATGGTAAAGTCCATGGAGATCGAGACCATACAGAAGGCGCAGGCGGAGCTGGACAAGACGGACACGGGAAGAACGATATTCTACTGCGTCGGACATTCCGTCATAAGCTATAAGCTCGACGATTACAAGATCATAAGTCTTGAGGGACATAAGGGTGAAAAAGCGGCGATAGAGCTTGTTGCCGCATTCCTGCCGAATATTGTCGTAGAAGGTCTTTATTCGGTAATGGATATCAACGAGCTTGAAGTAACAAGCCTCACACTGGAGCCTATCGCGGCAATGAACGTTATCGTTCCGCCGGAGATCAGACTTATCAATATCGCGCTCATAGATATCGGCGCGGGTACATCGGATATCGCGATCGCGAAGAACGGCTCGGTAGTCGCTTACGCAATGGCGACAACGGCCGGCGACGAGATCACCGAGGAGATAATCCGCACTTACCTCGTTGACTTCAACACCGCTGAAATGATAAAGCAGAGCTGCTCGAACGGCGAGAGCGAGATCGAGTACCGCGATATTCTCGGCAACAACCACAAGGTGCTGACCTCCGAGATAGCGGAAATGATAACTCCGGCGGTTGAGACGCTTGCGGATACTATCTGCAACGCTATAAAGGAAGCCAACGGCACATCGCCCGCGGCGGTATTCCTCGTAGGCGGCGGAAGCCTTATCGAGGGTCTTACTCCGCTTGTTGCGGATAAGCTCGGTATCGACGAGACAAGAGTTGCGATAGGCGGCGGAGATTTCCTTAAAAACGTGGACGAGCGCGGAGCGAAGCTCGGTGCGGAGTACGTCACCCCGCTCGGTATCGCCGTGACATCCATGCTCAATCAGGGGTATGATTTTTCGGTAATTACCGTTAATGACAGCAAGGTGCGCGTTTTCGACACCAAGCAGCTCAGCGTATATGAAGCACTCACCATTGCGGGCTACAAATCCCATGAAATAATGGGCAGAAGCGGCAGGAGCCTTACCTACACGCTCAACGGCGTGAGAAAGACGGTAAAGGGCGGCGCTATGACACCTGCGGAGGTTTATGTCAACGAGCGTCCCGCTTCCATAATGACAAAGGTTACACAGGGTGACCGCATACGCATTACTCCCGCCATGAGCGGCCAGAATGCGACTGCGAAGCTCTCCGACATACTCGGTTACGAGCGCTTCAACGACGGCACGATTACCTTCGGCGGCGAGACATTCTCTATCGGTCTGAAAGCGACGGTAAACGGCGAGATCAAGGATCCCGACTATCAGATACAGCCCCTTGACAACATCGAGACCTCCGGTCTTGTTACACTCGGCGATCTGCTCAGAGTGCTCGACGCGGGTCTGGAGGGCGTTGAATACCGCATAGGCGACGAGCTTATAGACGAGAATTACGTTCTCGGCGACGGCGACGAGATCAACGCGTTCGACAGCTACGGCAACATAATCGGAACTACCGAAATGGACGAGGTTCCGGAGACTTCTGCGGACGAGGACGAGATCACCGTGCCGGAAAGCCCCGTTATCCCGCAGGCACCGGCATCCGGCAATGCGATTCCGTTCAACGGTGCCGGGATCACCGTTGAGGTGAACGGGGAGAATGTTGTGCTCCCGCCGAGAAACGGGGATTATATCCTGCTTGATCTGCTCAACAACATAAATATAGATCCCGCGGTTCCGAACAGCGAGATCGTGCTTGAAATAAACGGCGTACCCGCGAATTTCAGCAGCTACCTGTCCGACGGCGACAGAGCTGTCATAAAGGTACAGGAGAGAATGGGAAGCTGAATGAAGAAGAGGACGTTTGCGCTTCCCGCGGCGGCGCTTATGCTGTTTTCCGCGTGCGCGAAGGAGATCGACTACTCACAGGTGACGGTCCCGCCGCAGTACACGGAGGATGCTCCCGATCCCGACGGCGACAAGGAGATAATGCAGGAAACGTCGATCCTGCCCGAAAACCGGGCAGTCGATACATATTCCCCGACATCGTACATCATCTCGCCCGAGGAGTTTGAGGAAACCTATCAGCTCGAATTCAACGACGACTCGCAGACCTACACGAGCGGGCTCTCCGGCTTCAACGGCACCGGATTTATCTGCCTCGGCGACAAGGAATACACCACCGTAAAGGTGACTGTTCCGAGCTCGCAGTATTACGATATTACCGTCCGTGTGTGCAGTAACCGCACAAAAGTCGCGGTAATGACCGGCGGCGAAAGGGAGATACAGAGCCGTGACGGCGAGTACATGACACTGGACGGAACGGTTTGCGGCGCGGTCTATGCCGGCGAGGGCAACGAGTTCGAGCCGTACACGCTGAGGGGAGTCTACCTCGGCAAGGGTGAGAACAACATCACGCTTCAGGTGATCTCCGGCACGGCGTATCTTGACGAGATAACCGTGAAAAACGGCGGCACCGTGCAGAAGCTCGCGTATGAGATATCCAATTCCTGCGTTATCCCGAACGCGTCCGACAGTACCAAGACGGTGAAGCGCTATCTTGCCGACGTTTACGGCAACCGTGTGATAACCGGGCAGTTCGTCTCGTCCGGAACAAACACCGAGATCAACGCGGTGTATATGTCCACGGGGCGTTACAGCGCCTTACGGTGCGCGGATATCGGCATTTTCACCGAGTATTACGACGGCTATGACAAGAACGACGAGAACGAGATAAGCACGGCGATAAACTGGTGGCGGAACGGCGGGCTTGTGAGCTACAGCTGGTACTGGCAGTCTCCGCAGGAAGATAATTCCTCGTGCTATGCCGAGCTTACGGATTTCGATATAAAAAAGGCAGTCAACAGCAGAGACAACGATGTCGCGGTTTTAAGCCCGGCTTCGCTGGAAGCCTACCTGCAAACGGGCAGGATAAGCCGCGAGTGCATGGCGCTTATAAACGATATCGATCTTGTGGCGCAGAAGCTGCGGCAGCTCGAAGCAGAGGGCGTTCCCGTGCTTTTCAGGCCTCTCCCGGAAGCCGGCAACGGCTGGTACTGGTGGGGCAGCGACAAGGAGAGCTATCTGTGGCTGTATGATTTCATTTTCAGGCGCTTTACGGAATACCACGATCTCTCGAATATTATATGGATATGGGACGGCGAAAGCTATGACTACTATCCCGGAGATGACCGCGTAGATATAGTGGGAATGGATATCTATACGAATCACGATATTTCCGGCAATTCCCGAATGATGGACGCGGTAGGCTATACGATAAAGAGCAAGGGAACAGCGCTCACCGAGTGCGGCAGAGTTCCCGATCCCGATCTCATAGCGCGCGACAACGCGTACTGGCTCTGGTTCGCGCTCTGGAAGGGCGATTATATCATCAACGAGAATGGCGGCATAGATTACTCCCACAGCTCCGCCGATGCCCTTGACCGCGCCTATAACAACGAGCTCTTCATCACCCTCGACGAGCTGCCGGACTTTGCGAGATATTAAGCGGGGAGACCACCCCTTTGGAAAAGTGGGCTTCACACCCTACGGCACGATGCCGTAAGGAAGTTTTCAAATGCGCGCACGATGCGCGTATTAAAGAAACTTCCGATAAACTAAATGCAGTATTTCTAAGATACATCTATGGGCAGCTCTCATAGAAATGCAGTGGGGTTGGCAATATTTCGTTTATTAAGTAACAAGAACCGCACAGATTAACGCTCTGTGCGGTATCTTTTTCCCATATATAGAAGAGAATAACTAACCGAGGCTCTGCACCCGCCCATAGAAGAATGTAGCTACGCAAAACGCCGCCGCGCGTTCGCGGCCGGCTTGACAAATTTGATTTATGATGTTATACTGAATATGGTGATAATATCCAAAATCTGCCGAAAAGCGAGGACGCAAAATGAGAAACTTTATCCTGTCATGCGAATCGACCGTCGATCTTCCCTATGCCTATCTTGAAAAAAGACAGCTCCCCGTGCTCTTCTATACCTATTCCGTAAAAGGAACGGAATACACGGACGATCTCGGAAAAGACCCGCAGTCCCTGCCGAGATTTTACCGTATGCTCGCCGACGGTGCGATACCCACAACGTCACAGATCAATACGTTCCGCTATAAGGAGTTCTTTGAGGAACTGCTCCGTGAAGGCGATGTTATACACGTTACGCTGAGCTCCGGTATCACCGGCTCGTACACCAACGCCGCGGCTGCCGCGGAAGAGCTGCGCGCGGAATACCCGGACAGGAAGATAACCGTCATTGATTCTCTCGGTGCCTGCTCCGGCTATGGTATTCTCGTAGATGTCGCCGCCGATATGCGCGACGCGGGAAAGTCGTTCGAGGAGACCGAAAAATGGCTTCTTGACAACAGACTTCATATGCACTACCAATTCTATTCCACCACAATGGATTATTTCAAGCGCAGCGGACGTGTTTCCGGTCCCGCCGCCACGATAGCGACAATACTGAAAATATTCCCGCTTATGCGCTTCAACGCGGAAGGCAGGATAATCGCATACGAAAAGGTGCGCGGTATCAAAAACGTTATCCGCAAGACCGCGGAAGCTATGGCAGAACACGCCGACGGCGGCAGAGAATACTCCGGACGATGCAGCATAGCGCACTCGAACTGTATCGAGGATGCCGAGGAGCTGAGAAATATAATCGCGAAGGAGTTCCACAACCTGAAACGCAGCGATATCGCGATCTACGACATCGGTACGATAATAACCTCGCACACCGGTCCCGGCACACTCGCACTGTTCTTCTTCGGCGACGAGAGGACGATGTAATAAACGAATATCACCCCGGCATTGCGGAATGCCGGGGTTTTCGTGTTTTAACAGACAAACGGGGGAGAAATAGTATAAAAAATATTGCATTTCCGACGATTTTGTGATATAATAAACTGTATATTTGCGCTCCTTTGACGGATAATAGTATGAAGGCACGGTCAGGACTTTGCGAAGTGCCGCTATATCCGGAGGGAATACGCTTATGGACACAGAAAAAGAGAAAGAAAAGGATACCGGAAACGCTCCGGAGGACGAGAACGATATCCGCGAGACGGAAGAAGCGGACCGCGGCTTTGTCGCGTCCCGAAACGCCGATCATCTCATACATTGCCTCACCGTGATAGGCGAGATCGAGGGGCATTATATCCTCCCGCCGCAGAACAAAACGACGAAATACGAGCATATAATCCCGGCGCTCGTCGCTATCGAACAGGACAAGACGATCGAGGGTCTGCTGATAATCCTCAACACCGTTGGCGGAGACGTGGAAGCGGGGCTCGCTATCGCGGAGCTTGTCGCGGGAATGGAGACTCCGACTGTCTCGATAGTCGTGGGCGGCGGTCACTCTATCGGCGTACCGCTCGCGGTCTGCGCAAAACGCAGCTTTATCGTGCCTACCGCGACTATGACGATACACCCGGTACGAATGAACGGGCTGGTGCTCGGAATACCGCAGACGCTTTCATATTTCGACAGAATGCAGGAGCGTATCACCAACTTCGTTACCCGCAACAGCCGCATAAGCGCGGAGCATTTCCGCGAGCTTATGATGAAGAAGGACGAGCTTGTAATGGACGTCGGCTCGGTAGTTGACGGCGAGACCGCGGTAAAAGAGGGTCTTATTGACCACCTCGGCGGGCTGTCCGACGCGATAAAATGCCTGTACTCGCTTATCGAGGAACGTGCGGAGCGCGAAAGGGCGGGTGAAAACGAATGCTGATACATTCTATCGTCAGCCTGTCGGACATATTCTGTAATACGGAAAATGCCTGCCCGCCCCCCGAATACCGCGCGGTGAACGGCGGTATTGTGGAGATAGAAGGCGGCAGAGTGCGGCGGCTGATATCCACGGACCCGGCAATGTACCTCGACAGGCGGTATATGCCGTACACAAAATTTCCGGATAAAAAGGGAGCCGGTTTTCCCCGTTGATCTGCGGGGAAAACGGCAGACAGGAGATATACATAATGGACAATACAATAAGTGCGATAATTCAGGGGATAATCCAGGGACTTACAGAGTTCCTGCCGGTATCGAGCTCGGGACACCTTTCGGTGGCACAGCATTTCATGAATGTCGAGGAAGGGAGCATGACGCTTTCCGTTGTGCTGCATCTCGGCACGCTGATCGCGGTCATAGTCGCGTTTCACAAGCGGATATGGGGCATGATAAAGGAGTTCTTCCTTTCAATACGGGATATCTTCAAGGGAGAGTTCAGCTGGCACAACATGAACGACGACAGGCGCATGATGATAATGGTGATCATCGCGACGCTGATACTTGTGCCGTTTGTGCTGATAAAGGACTTCTTCACATCGGTGACGGGCGACGGCGATATAATCTTCGAGGGATGCGCGTTCCTGTTCACGTCGCTTGTGCTGTTCCTGTCCGATGCCTGCGTAAAAGGCAAAAAAACGGGTAAGGATATGAAGGTCAAGGACGCGATAACGGTTGGACTTTTCCAGTGCGTGGCGCTGTTCCCCGGCGTGAGCCGCTCGGGAAGCACGATCTCCGCGGGTCTTTTCTGCGGACTTACACGCGAGACGGCTGCGGCATTCTCGTTTATACTCGGTATCCCGGCGATACTCGGAAGCGCGCTGCTCGAAGGCGTTGACGTGATAAAGTCCGGCGAGCAGCTTGATGTTCTCCCGCTTGTGATAGGCGCGGCAGTTGCGGCAGTTGTGGGACTGCTCGCGATAAAGCTCGTGCAGATAATAATAAAGAACGACAAATTCAAGATCTTCGGTATATACACACTTATCATCGGTGTAGCCTGCATAAGCGTCGGCATTTACGAAAACGTCACCGGAACAAAGATATTCCTCGGAATGTAGCGCCGAAGCCGGCGCGGGCAGTCCCAGAGGGAGGTATGATAAATGAAAAAGTTTATTACCGCAATTCCTGCCCTGCTGGCAGCGGCGCTTTTGTGCTCCTGCGCAGATACGGCAGGCACGAAAGCCGACACGATCGCGGGCAAGACCTTTGTCTGGGAGAAAGAAGGCTTCGGCGGAGATTTCACGATCACACTGAACGAGGACGGCACTTACGGTTATTATGAAGGATTTCTCAGCAGCTATATCGGAGCGGGAAAATGGACGGAAGAGAACGGCAGGCTGACGCTAACCGAGACATCGGGCTACGATTTCGTTTTCCGGTTTGACGTAAAGGACGGCGAGCTTGTCTATGTATCCGACGGCTCGGACGGATTTATATACACAAAGGTGGAAAACGGCGACAGATTCATACCGCAGAACACAAACTAAACACCTTTTTATGTAAGAACAGAATGATATCTGCGCGGCCTATAAATTAGTTTGGCCGCAAAAGAGGAGATAAAAACAATGGCAGAAACAAAAAAGAGCCCGTCGGCTAATACAAAGACAAAAAAGACGGCGGCGGATAACGACAAAAGAAAAGCGGCGCTTATGCAGGCGAACGCGAAAAAGCGGCACACCATATCGATAGTGCTGTTTGCGGTTGGTCTGCTGGTGCTCGCGTTCGCGTTCATCGGAGACGCGGCGGCAGAGACACCCTCAGCGTGGGATATAATTCACGGCTTCCTGTACGGCGTGTTCGGGCTGTCTTCGTTCCTCGTAGGTCCCGTTATCATATACATAGCGGTGCTGATCTCGGCAGATATGACGAAAGCCACCGTCACGAAACGCATGATACAATTGTTGTTCGCAATACTGTTGCTGTGCGCGGCGGCGCAGGTGTTCTTCGTCGGCAGCATAGGTGACCCGGCGGCAGCCGAGCAGTCTTTCGGTGATAAGATAAACTATACATACGATATGGGCAAGCAGCTCTCCGGCGGCGGTGTCGCGGGAATGGTGCTCGGCATACCGCTTCTGCTGTTCGGACAGGTAGGCGCGATAATAATACTTGTGCTCGCCGTGTTCGTAATGGTCATGATCGCCGCGGACAAGTCCCTCGCCGATCTGTTCCGTATGTTCCGCAAGCCGGCGCAGAAGATAAAGGAGCACCACGAACGTGTTGCAGAGGAACGTGAGTATATCCGCCCGGAGCTCGAACGACTCGAACAGGAGCGCCGTATGCAGCGTATGCAGGAGCGCGACAGACGCAACGCCGAAAAAGCGGAGAAGCGCGCCGAGCGTGAGCTTTCCGCCGAGGCGAAGCGCAGAAGCAAGTTCGATTCTATCGCGAGCGTGACCACCGGCGCACAGCAGGAGGTCACAGAGGAGGAAAAGAAAGAGGCTGCCCGCAAGGAAAAGGAATCAAAGGATCCCGTAAAGGAGCAGAAAAAGGACAGCGCCGTTTTCCAGAAGGATCTTAACGAATATCTCAATGTAAAATACGACAAGCGCGGGCTGAATCCCACGCCCGCCTTCCCCGTTGACGATACGCCGTCCGAGCCGTACAGACCGGACGCGCCGAAATACGCGGACGAGACCGGCGACGAGAACACCGGCAAACGGCTGAACCCGGTTGTAAAACACGAAAGCCTTATTGACCCGGCACTCGCCGCGGCTGCCGAAGCAGCGACAGCGACAGCGCAGAGCGAAACGGCAAATGCCGAAGAAGCGCCCGCCCCGATAAAGATCGAGACACAGTTCGACGACGACGATGTTCCCTTCGATATCCCGCCGGAGCAGCAGGACAAGCCCGTGCCGGAGGAAAAGAAGCAGGATAGCGATATCGTCGAGGCGATAAAGGACTTCACCCGCGAACAGGCGGAACGCGCCGCAGCCGCGGAGGACAATGCCCGTGTGCTCGGTACGGTCATAGGCGAGGACGAGAACGGACAGAGACGCGTGGACGAGATAATCTCCGAGAACGATCAGTACACGCTCCCGCCGCTTGAGCTGCTCAACGACGTTGTGCATGACCGCTCCGACGCAGATATCAGCGCCGAGATCGAGCATAATGCCGTTACCCTTGTAAATACGCTCCGCAGCTTCGGAGTTGAGACGAAGTTCCTCGAAGCCGCGAGAGGTCCTTCCGTAACGCGCTATGAGCTCCAGCCCGCGCCCGGTGTCAAGATCTCCAAGATCACCGGACTCGTGGACGATCTCGCGCTCAACCTTGCTACCGCGGGAGTTCGTATCGAAGCGCCTATCCCGAACAAGGCGGCTGTCGGCATCGAGGTGCCGAACAAGACCGTCGAGAGCGTACCGTTCCGCGAAATGGTTGACACGAAAGAGTTCCGCGAGACAAAGAGCAAGCTCGGCGCTGTGCTCGGAAAGAGCATTTCCGGCGACATCGTAATTGCCGATATCGCGAAGATGCCGCATATTCTTATCGCGGGTACTACCGGCTCCGGTAAATCCGTGTGCGTGAACTCTATCATAATGAGCATACTGTTCCGCTCGACACCGGACGAGGTTCGTTTCCTGATGATAGACCCGAAAGCGGTTGAATTTATGATATACAACGGCATACCGCACCTGCTGATACCCGTTGTAACAGACCCGAAAAAGGCATCCGGCGCGCTCGCGTGGGCAGTCACCGAAATGCTCAACCGCTACAAGCTGTTTTCCGACAATAATGTCCGCGATCTTACCGGCTTCAACAAGCTCGCCAAGACGAGAGAAGACCTTACGGTAATGCCGCAGATCGTAATATTCATAGACGAGCTCGCAGACCTGATGATGGCTTCTCCGGGAGAAGTCGAGGACAGCATTTGCCGACTTGCGCAGATGGCGAGAGCTGCGGGAATGCACCTTGTTATCGCTACGCAGCGCCCGTCCGTAAACGTCGTTACCGGTGTCATCAAGGCTAATATACCCTCGCGTATCGCGCTCAAAGTCGCTTCGCAGGTGGACAGCCGCACTATCATCGACGGCGCGGGAGCCGAGAAGCTGCTCGGAAAGGGCGATATGCTGTACGCTCCTGTGGGCATGGTTAAGCCGCTGCGTGTGCAGGGCTGCTGGATATCCGACAAGGAAGTCGAGCGCGTTGTCGAGTTCATCAAGAACTCGTTCATTCTCGATTATGACCAGAGCGTTATCGACGAGATAGACCGTCAGGCGGAGCTTGCCGCGCAGAAAGCAGAGAAAGGCGGAAAGAACCGCGGTGATGACGAAGAGAGCGGCGGCGTAGATGTAAACGACGACAAGCTCGACGAAGCGATAGAAGCCGTTATCGAAGCGGGACAGGCTTCCACATCATACCTCCAGCGCCGTCTGAAGCTCGGCTACGGACGTGCCGCGCGCCTCATCGACACCATGGAACAGCTCGGTGTTGTCGGCGGCTACGAGGGCGCAAAGCCCCGTCAGGTCATCATGACCAAGCAGGAATGGTACGAACGGAAGATGAATAAAAGTGAATAATGAATAATTGTGGTGCATCGTTCGTCCTCAAAGCGCCCTGCTTTGCCTGCGGCTGCATATCTGAATCGTGACGAAGCGGAAAGCTCCGAAAAAAGGGACGGGAAATGGAAAGAAGTACAGACAGACTGAAAGTGCTTGACCGCGACGCGGTGAAATACATAGCAATATTCATTATGTTCTGGGGTCACCTGTTCGCGTGGCTGACGCTTATGCGCGGGCTTGCGATAAACAACGATCCTTATTTGGTCATGCCGCTGTGGCAGAATTTACTGTCTCACGCCTCCCTTATCTGCCCGCCTGTGATGTTTTTCATGATAACCGACGGCTATAAATACACGCGGGACAGAAAAAAATACGCCCTGCGTCTGCTGATACTTGCCTGTATAACACAGCCCTTCGACTGGCTTGTGTGGGTGCCTGTACACGGCTGGTGGACGGCGAACGTAATCTTCACGCTGCTGTTCGGACTGCTTGCGATAATGGCGTGGGAGAGCGGGCTGAAAAAGTGGCAGCGCGTTACGCTCGTTATTCTTTGCAGCCTTGCAACTCTGCTGATACAATCCGACTGGGAGATATTCGGAGTCCCGCTGATCTTCTTCCTTCACTTTTACCGCGATAAGCCGAAGAAACGGCTTGCCGCTTTTTCGATAATTATTGCGATATGGAAAGGGCTCGGCTTTTTCTGGCAGATACTCGGCGGTACATTTGACTTTACTGCGGTATTCAACGGCGTAATGGATATACTGTTCGTAATGCTCGGATATCTACTGCCTGCTGTCTTCTGCAACGGCAAGAAGGGAAAACACCCCGTATTCGCGAAGTGGTTTTTCTATGTGTTCTATCCGCTCCACTATCTTATAATATGGATAATATTTGTACTTACGCCGGAGTATGCAAACCCGTTCGTAATGTATCAATTCTGATCTGTCGCACAGACTTACGGGTCTCGTCACGATTCAGATACGCGCGCGAAGCGCGCTCCGCAACTATTCATTATTCATTATTCATTATTCACTATTCATTAAAAAGAGGTGATCCTATGCCGTTTTTGCCCGTATCCAGAAAGGATATGCAGGAGAGAAACATCGAACAATTTGATTTTATCTGCGTGACGGGTGACGCTTATGTCGATCACCCGTCCTTTGGCATTGCAATAATTTCGCGGCTGCTGGAGAGCTTCGGCTGCACGGTTGGAATGATAGCACAGCCGGTCAGCGATGCGGATTTTTCGCGTCTCGGCGAGCCGAAATACGCGTTCATGGTCACGGGCGGCAACATAGACAGTATGGTGTCGAATTACACCGTAGCCCTCAAAAAGCGTAACGACGACGCGTACAGCGCGGGCGGCATCGGCGGCAAGCGCCCCGACAGAGCGGTGATAACCTACTGCCGCAGATTAAAACGGCTGTTCCCGGAAGCGGAGATAGCGATAGGCGGTCTCGAAGCGTCCCTGCGCAGATTCGCTCACTACGACTATTGGGACGACTGCGTTATGCAGTCGATACTCGTTGACAGCGGCGCAGAACTGCTGATGTATGGCATGGGCGAGCTCACCGTGACCGAGATATGGAACCGCTTCAAGGCGGGCGACAAGCTCCGCGATATGCACGACATTCGCGGGACGTGCTATCTCACGGAACCTGTGAACACACCGATAGGCGCGGTGCAGTGCGACAGCTTCGAGCTTGTCCGCGACAACAAGAAAGCATACGCAAAGTCCTGCCGAAAGCAGTACGACGAGCAGGACGAGGTGTACGGACGCACAATAGTGCAGCGCCACGGGGATATGATGCTTGTGCAGAACCCGCCGCAGCGCAGCCTGACGCAGTCCGAGTTTGACCGCGCGTATGAGCTGCCGTATATGAGGGCGTACCACCCGATGTACGAGAAGGAGGGCGGCGTGCCGTCGATAAAGGAAGTCGAGTTCTCGATCACCCACAACCGCGGCTGCTTCGGCTTCTGCAACTTCTGCTCGATAGCGCTGCATCAGGGCAGACGCATACAGACAAGAAGCGCGGAGTCGGTGCTGAACGAGGCGAAGGAGCTTGCCTCGTCCCCGAAATTCAAGGGATATATACATGATGTGGGAGGTCCCACCGCGGACTTTCGTTTCCCGTCCTGCGAAAAGCAGATAAAGAGCGGGCTGTGTAAGGGCAGGAAGTGCCTTGCGCCGTCGCCCTGCCCGAATATGAAGGTGGATCACACCGAGTATCTGTCGATACTGCGGAAGATGAGAGAGATAAAGAACGTAAAGAAGGTATTCGTGCGCTCCGGAATACGCTACGACTATCTCATAGAAGACAAAAACGACGAGTTCATGAAGGAGCTTATCGCAAACCACATCAGCGGTCAGCTCAAAGTCGCTCCCGAGCACGCGAGCAACAAGGTACTCGACTATATGGGAAAGCCGCATATCGAGATATATGAGCGCTTCGAGAAGAAATTCTACGATATCACAAAGGGTATGGGCAAGGAGCAGTACCTTGTGCCGTACCTTATGTCCTCGCACCCGGGCTGCACTATGAAGGACGCTGTCGATCTTGCCGTATTTCTGAAAAAGCACAATATCCGCCCGGAGCAGGTGCAGGACTTCTACCCTACCCCCGGAACTATATCGACGGCGATGTTCTATACCGGGCTTGACCCGTACACGCTCGAACCGGTGTTTGTACCGAGAAAGTACGAGGAAAAGAAGCTGCAGCGGGCTTTGCTGCAATACTACAAGAAGGAGAACCGCGATCTCGTGGAGAAGGCGCTGACGATCGCGGGACGGCGAGATCTGATCGGAAGCGGAGCCGGCTGCCTGATACCGGCGGCTCCCGGCGGCAGAAAGGACGCAGGCAATGAGGCAAAACGTCCCGGGAAAAAGGGCGGCAGACCGTATAACGCACCAAAGAGCGGCAGAAAGAAAAATCGCTGAAGCGCTTGTTCCCGCAGTTATCCTGCTGACTGCGCTTATGATCGTCCTGATACGCGTGTTTTATCCCGACTCGGACAGTCCCGGCAAAAGCGCGTATCTACCGACGGACGGAAGCTGCGCGGAGGTGTATTTTATTGATGTCGGTCAGGGCGACTGCGCTCTGATACATTCGGGCGATACCGACATACTGATAGACAGCGGAGAATACCAGAGCCTGCCGGACGTGTGCCGCGTGCTTGACTCGCTCGGGGTAAAGGAGCTCGACTATGCGGTAGTGTCTCACCCGCACTCCGATCACATGGGCTGTATGTACCGGCTGATAGAGATATACGGCGCAGGAACGGTCATAATGCCGGAGATACCGGACGCGATGATCCCGGTGAATTTGTCGTACTCGTCGCTTATGTCGGCAATTGAGGAGCGGGATATCCCCGCCGTTTATGCGAAAGCGGGCACGGTGACAAACCTCGGAGACGCGGGTGCGCTCGATATCATAGCTCCGGTTGGCGGGTATGAAGACCTGAATAATTATTCCGCCGTGATAAGATACCGGTTCGGGGAAACGAGCTTCCTGTTCTGCGGCGATATCGAAAAGGAAGCGGAGCAGGATATCCTATCCGCCGGTAATGACATTTCCGCGGACGTGATAAAGGTGCCGCACCACGGAAGCGGTTCTTCGAGCACAAGAGCGTTTGTGCAGGCGGTCTCGCCCCATTATGCGGTATTCAGCGTCGGACAGGAGAACGACTTCGGGCATCCGCACGCAAATATCGTACAGCTTTACAGGTCTGTGGGCGCTCAGATCTTCCGCACCGATCTTAACGGCACGGTCACGTTCGTTACCGACGGAAAATCCGTCATTGCTCCGGAAAAGCAGGCAGCGGCAGCGTGACGCGCACCCGACGAACATTTTTGTAAAGTATTGTAAATAATTTATATTTATGATATAATATTAATAAGCATTATATTTCTATATCTTATATTTCTATCTCTTTCACACTTTTATGACTTACGGAGGGACGAGGTATGCTGGGATTTAACAATGAGTTCTATAAAAAACTGTTCTATTCGCTCGACAACAACTCCGTTCTTATGAAAGTCGAGAAGGACGGTACATATTACCCGGTGTGGTGCTCAAAGGAATTTACCGATATGATGGAGGGTACGTCGGAGGACTTCATCCGCCTTGAAACGGGCGGCACCATGAAGACAATCCACCCCGACGACAGAGACGCAGTCGCGTATCTGTTCAGACACCATATCACACGCGACGAAAAGAACACTCTCACCGTCCGCAAGCTCACCATTTCCGGGAAATGGATATGGGTCTGCATAAACTATGCGTTCATAAACGACGGCGACGACGTTTACGCTTACTGCACATACTTCGATGTTACCGAGCTGAAGGAAAGTCAGGATCATGCGGTAGCTATGTACAACGAGCTCAACAAGGAGCTCACCGCGCTTGCCGACAACAGTATGGCTGTGCTGCGCTTTAATCTCACCACCAATACCGTTGAGGAAGTACACGGGCGCGATCTGTACTCTACCGACAGACCCGGCGAGTCGATAGACGAGCTGATGAAGACGCGCGTTGAGAATATGCCTATCGAGGCGGACAGACAGAGATTTATGGAGGTCTTCGATCTCGAAAAGCTCAGAGAGAACTGTTACAGCGGCGAGGCTGCCGTGTCGATCGTCCTTTTCTCGAAGCGTCAGTCCGGGCGGCAGTGCTTCATACGCTACTCCGCTTCGGCACGAAAAGACCCGGAGACCGGTGATATCATCGTTCTCGGCTCCGAGACGGATTATAACTCCGAAAAGGTGACCGAGGTGCTCAATTCAAAGGTGCTCGCGAGCCAGTACGATATGGTAAGCTATGTCGTGAACGGCACATACGGCGTTGTCATAGGTGACCCGAAAAACGCGGGCGCGGGAAATATCTTCCCGAAGGAAAACAGCGGCTGGTATATGGACTATATCCGCGAGCAGGTAATTCCCGCCGCTTCCCCGAAGCACCACGACAAGGACGAGCTGCTTGATGCGCTTTCACCGGACACGGTGGAGAAAAAGCTCGAAGAAAGCGAGCCGTACACCTTTGACCTTATCTGCGATATAAACGGCGAGATCTACAACAAGCGCTTCGCGTTCTACACTATCGACAAGGAAACGAAATTCTATATCGTGCTGAAAAGCGATATGACCGACGTTATCAGAGAGCAGCAGGAGAGAAACGACGCGCTCTCCCTCGCGCTTGAAGAAGCAAAGCAGGCGAATATCGCCAAGACCGCGTTCCTCTCGAATATGAGCCACGAAATACGAACGCCCATGAACGCGATAATCGGTCTCGACAACATCGCCCTCAAAGAAAAAAATCTCTCACCGGAAACTCGCGAGCAGCTTGAAAAGATAAACGGCAGCGCAAAGCACCTGCTCGGACTTATAAACGACATTCTCGATATGAGCCGTATCGAAAGCGGGCGTATGGTGCTGAAAAACGAGGAATTCCGCTTCGGCGCGATGCTCGATCAGATAAACACGATGATAAGCGGGCAGTGCCGCGACAAGGGGCTTAAATATGACTGCCGCGTAAACGGCGAGCTTGCCGACTACTATATCGGCGACAATATGAAGCTGAAGCAGGTGCTCATAAACATACTCGGCAATTCGGTGAAGTTCACACCCACGGGCGGCTCCGTTACGTTCATTGTGGAAAATGTCGCGCAGTACGGCGATCAATGCTCGCTGCGGTTCATTATGCGCGATACCGGAATTGGCATGGACGAGGAATATATCCCGCGCCTGTTCGAGGCTTTCAGCCAGGAGGACGGTGCCACCACGAACCAGTACGGCGGTACGGGTCTCGGTATGGCAATAACCAAAAACCTCGTGACCATGATGCACGGCAATATCTCTGTCAAGTCTAAAAAGGGCGAGGGCAGCGAGTTCACCGTGAATATCACGCTGAAAAAGTCGGACAGAAAAAACGATCCCGCAGGAACTATAAGACCGCAGGATATGAAGGTGCTTGTTATTGACGACGAGCGAAACGACTGCGAGCACGCAAAGGATGTTCTCGAAGGGCTGGGGATTTCAGCCGATATCTGCATGAACGGCAGCGAGGCTGTCGAGCTCGTAAAGCTGGCGGCTGCGCGGCATGAGGCTTATGACCTTATTCTCGTCGATATGCGTATGCCGGAGCGTGACGGTATCGAGGTGACGCGAGACCTGCGCGATATGATGGGCAGTGATTCCGCGATAATAATACTAACCGCTTACAACTGGGAGAACATAAAGGACGAGGCGATAAAATCCGGAGTTGACGGATTTATGGCAAAGCCGCTGCTGCCGGAGAATGTACTGACCGAATTTGAAAAAGCCGTAAACGCGAAGAAAAAATCCTCCGGGCAGAAAAAGCAGAAAGCCGATCTCAACGGCAAGCGGATACTGCTCGCGGAAGACGTTATGATAAACGCGGAGATAATGAAGAAGATACTGCGCATGAAGGGTATGACAGCCGATCACGCAGAGAACGGCAAGATCGTGACGGAGATGTTCGCGGCGAGCGCGGAGGGACAATACGACGCTATACTTATGGACGTGCGTATGCCGATAATGGACGGGCTTGCGGCAACCTCGGCGATACGCGCAATGGACAGAGCCGACGCGCACACGATACCGATAATCGCAATGACCGCGAACGCGTTTGATGAGGATGTTCAGCACTCGCTGCAGGCGGGAATGAACGCACACCTGTCAAAGCCTGTCGAACCGGACAAGCTCTACGCGACGCTGGAAGAATTGATAGCTGATAAATAATGATCTGACATAATACAAACAGCTTGCTGTGATTTCTCATAGCAAGCTTTTTTCTTGTAATTAAAAAACGGAGTCTTTGCAAACCCCACTGCGTTTCTGTCTGCGGCTGCCCATAGAAGGGACTCTGAAATACTGCATTTATTTAGGGTGTCCAGCCCCCTTTTTTAAAGGGGGTTGGGGGGCGGCACCCCCTCTCCGAATTCTCCCGAAAATCTCAACACCTCTCAAGTTCTCTCGGCGCAGGACAGGAAGACGAAGTAGCTGGTGACGCCTTCGGGGAACTGCGAACGGCTGTAAGGGACGCTGCCGACGGTGAATGTGTTGCCGTTGTCGGCGGAGATCGTTTTGCCGCCGAGGAGGGCGGAGAGCCGGACGAATGTGCTGAGGCAGTACGGGGTATCAACATTCGAATTCGTGAACGTTTCAATAAGTCCGGTGTTGCCGGAGAGAACGGCTTCGTTTGTTTCCTTGTCGTGGGCGTTTGCGTCGGGGGGTTCGAGATAATGCGAAAAATCTATCGAGAACGCAAACAGACAGCTCTTTTTCTGCGATATCTCATAAAGCAGCTTTGAAAGGCGCTGCGGTATATCCGCTCTTTCCTTCGGGGAAACAAGCAGACAGGCAATCTTCGCGTCGGGGAGATAATACTTTATAAACGGGATATGCGATGAGGCGCTGTGGTCAAATTCCGTCATATAGTCGTCCTCGGCAGCGCCAAGCCCGGAGACGAACATCTGTGTTATCTCGGTGTCGGTTTCCGCAATGCCGAACGTGGTGCTTCGGCTCTTAAAGCTCGTGCAGAGCGGGTTCAGCGTGTCATAATGCATGGGGGCTATAAGCACGACTGTCTCGATATCATCACGCGTTTCGGCAGCTGTGCGGTACATTCCCGCTATGAAATGCCCCGCGGCGAGATGATGCGGAGCAACGCCGCACAGCACAGCACCGTCGGTATCGTAAACTTTGCTGCGCTCGTTGTACACATAGAAATCGCTGTCGTCGTAGTAAAGGCAGTCGAGCAGCTCACTGTGCGGGATATATCCCGCTGCCGTCCCGGTTGTTTCTTCCGGTGTGTTATCCTGTGATACCGTCACGGCAGTGTCAGTCGATACTATCGTAGTTTCTGCCGGCATTTCCGGTTCCGGCGCACTGTTTGCGCAGCCTGCGCAGACAGCCGCGGCGACAAGCACCGCGGCTGTGCGCAAAGCGTATTTAAGCCGCTTCATTCGATTCACCGACTGTTATCTCGCCTCTTGCGGACATTCCCCATTCATTGTCGGAGGAAGAATAACGATATACTACTGTCGGCTCCGTGACGTAGTTTCCTGCTGTGGAAACCGTAAAGGTGTACTGCGCGTTGCCGTTTTCGTCGGTATAAAGCCGCACGAGCTGACCCTTGTTGCTGCCGGTAAGTCTTCCGCAGGACGGAACGACATCATATACCGAGCAGTCAGGCGACGCGTGGATATGCACAGTTATCGTCTCGCCCACGGCGAATGTTCCTTCGTAGGATTTTGTCACCTTTATCGACGGCGACGTTTCGTTGCGGTCAACTCTGCCGACATAATGAGATATCGTATATACCGCGCCGGACTGAACCTTGAAGTTCGCGTTCTCGAACTGCTCTCTGCTGAATTCAAGGATCGTCGGGTGGTGGCGGTCGATCACTGCTGTCATCTTCTGTCCGTCGAGCTCGTAGGTGAATACCGCGTCTCCCTCAACATCGGGGATATAGTTTTCAAGGTAGATAACAAGCTCAAGAGCATAGCCGTTATAAACGTTCTGTCCGGACGTGAGATATCTTGCGAAATACTCCGCTTCCGGCAGATCGAGTATAGACGCCGTTATAAGCGCGGCCTTTGTGTAAGCCTGGCTCGCGTTGCCGCTCTCGTCCGGAACATACGCATAGATAGCTTCCGGATCGGTGTCGTTTACGACAACCTTGGGAACGCAGGTGATATACGCGTCAAATGCTGCCTGATAATCGCCGCAGTACGCAAGCGCTGCGGAAAGGTATATCTTGTCGGTAGTATAGTCGGGGTTGTGCTCCTTTATATATTTCTTTACATCTGTGAGCACCGGTTCTCCGAGCGCCGCAAGTCCCATATAGTTTGCGGGAGCCTGATCTGCCGATCCGAGATTGTTTTCGAGCTCTTCCTTTGCCGCAGAGCTTACCGTTCCTGGCATTGCGGCGCACATAAGCGCGGTGAGGGTATTGCTCTTTTCAGACGCGGGAAGAAGTCTCGCATAGCCGTCCGCGGTTTCGTTCCCGAATTCAGCCGCGATCTCCTCGTCTGTCATATATCCGAGCTCCTTTGCTGCGTAAGCCGCGCCGAGACGCATATCGAGACTGTCTCCGCTGTACCGGAGAAGATCGCAAAGAAGCTGAGTATTGGACATATATTCCTTGTCGAAGAAGGCTATCGTTGCCGGCCACTTGGTGGGCGCGATGTGCTCCGAAAGCTCTTCGAGATCGCAGGAATTGTGGATATCCGTTTCGAGCAGGGTCTCGGCAACATTCAGCGTCATTTCCATAGCGTCCTCGTTGCCGTCGTACTCCGCGCTGAACAGAACCTTGTATTCACCCGCGGGCAGCTTGCCGAAATTCGCGGTCTCCTGCTGCCCTATCTCTATTGTCTCGTCGGTGCCGCTTCCCGTGATGTTTACGGTTATCTTCTCGTTCGACGGCAGTCCCGCGCACTTCGCGCTCACCGCGATATCGTCGCCCTCTATGAACTGCGTGTGCATTATCGGGGTGATGAAGAGCGGACGTGTTGCCACTACCGGCAGCTTTGAAGTTCCCGCGCACATTCTGTCCTCGTCGGTATCGTAGATCGCTATGAAGGTCGCTCTCCACGTCGTGAGGTTATCCGGCAGATATACCGCAAAGAACGCGTAGCCACGGTAATCTGTTTCGGCGGTGTCGAAATAAGCGGTATCCTTGAAGTCCTTTCTTATCGCTTCCGGACCGCCGCCGCCCTTTTCGCCCGCGCTGCCGTTGCCGGCAAAGTGCTGGATATAGCTGATGTAGTCTTTCGCGGTGGGATAATACACATATCTGTACAGCTCGTCGAGCGGCTCAGCTTTCTGATCTGCGATAGCGAATGCCGCTTCGTCAACGAAGCTGAGCAGTACCGTCGCGCCCTCTATCGGGGAACCGTTATCGTCAGTCGCTTTTACCGAAAGCACTACCTTATCTCCGGCATCGTACTTGTCACGATCGGAGGAAGCGGTGAGCGTAATGCCGCGCTCTCTCGGATCGTAGATTATCGAGCTGCCGTATGCCTTATAGACGTGTCTGCCGTCAAAGTAAGCGCCGGTATATCTCGCGTCGGGTATGCAGTCCTTTGTCGCCTTGTATGTGAAGCTGCGGCTGTCGTTAAGCTCATGCACCTCGTAGGTTATGAGATCATTCTGATATACCGCGAACAGTACCTTGCCAGTGAAGCTGCTTTCGTTGTTGCTGCATTTAAGATCAAAGGTGATATTCTCGTCCTCGGAGAACGAAGTGTAAGTCGAGTAGCTGTTCGCTTCTCTTGTCGCGTCTGTCTGTGCGTCGAGACGATACACGAGGTTTTTCGATGAATCGTCATACCACATTGTGCCGCCGTCTTCGGTAAATACCATGAGACCGCTTTCCGAGCTGGGATACAAAAAGCTCTGGACAGTATGCCCGAGGCTGTCGGGATAGTAGATCTTTATGGTGTAGCCGCCTTTTTCGTTCATCGGAAGATCGGTAAACACAGCCTTGCCGTTCTCGGTGTCGGCATAGAACGGACCGAGCTCCTCCGACTTGTAATTGTATGTGTATATCCGTACTGTCTTTTTCTCTATATAGTCGTAGTAGCTGCCTGTTTCGGTAGCTTCATTCCATGAATGATAAAGTTCAACCGTCACTCTTGAATCCGCAGACTTGCCCTTAAGGATATTATAGTCTCCGCCCCAGCGGTAATATCCGTCGTACTCTGTGGAAGCCATAAATTCGTCGATCTTGCCGAAGTCCATATCATAGAGCGATACGGTCAGAGTGTTCGTATCGGCATCATACTCCGACTTGTCCATTCTGTCGCGCATGAACACGGGAACTCTTTCCTCGTAATTGCGGTAGTCGTTCTCCACGCCGGTAAGGGTATAGCCGACATACGCAGTACCCATCTGCCAGCTCTCGTTTTCGCTGTCCTTTGCGGATATCCGGGCGGAAGCGCTGCCCGTTCCGTCCGTTTTCGGCATTTTGGGCGTGCTTTCGCCGAAGCTGTAATCGCTGTAACTGAATATGATACCCTCAGCGGGTGTACCCTCGTAGTACGATGCGTTTATAGTAACATCGAACGGTTCGAGCTGCGGCATTATGATGTATTCCGGAGTGTTTATCTCAACATCATAAGTGGGCTTCACATAATCCTCTATCTGTATGCTCCTGCTTATGATCGTGTCCTTGCCGCTTTTCAGCGTGATCGGGTTCCAGTACGTCTCAAGGTGAGCGTCGAGCTTGAACTTAGCGTTGAACGAGCCGTCCGGATTAACGCTGACATTCTTCACCATGCTGTCGAGAGTGAGCGTGAGATCGTCCGGGAGCGGAGTGTCGTCCGACTTCGGAACGATAACTCCCCATACGTTCACCGTGTCGTTGGGCAGATACGCCTGACGGTCCGTGAAGAGATACAGGTAGTACAGATCCTCGTAGATCACATCCTCCGCGTCGGAGAGAATGTAGCTGTCAATGTAGCGCGAGCCCTTGGCACCGATGTTGAGCACAGCTCTGCCGTGTTCGCCGCCTGTCTTTACATACGCGAGACCGTCGCTGCCCACAACACCGTCGTATTCCTTATCGCCGACAGTCATTGTTACCTTTGCGCCGGAAGCGGGCTGACCGGTCACGGTGTCGTTTACGAAGAATACGTTCTCCTCACCGAGACTCAGCGCGAATACAGAAACGGGAGATACCTGTATCATGTACTGGAGCGTGTAGGAATCACCGCCGTCGCCGGTAGTGATATCCGCGATATAATAGCCCTCCGCAAGATCGTCGGGCAGCATTATATAACTCGACTTTATATAAGAGTTTTCGTTTTCGCGCGTGAACGGAACTTCCTTCGACCTGAACACCTCGGTGAGTGCGGAAGTGTCGGTGACCGCGTCTGTCGTCCAGATGCTCTCCGCGCGCTCTTTCATTGCCGCGAAATAATCGTCGGAGCTGCCGAAGCGGTAGAGGTGCGTTTCAAATTCGCACTTGCGCAGATCTTCCGAGCAGTGAAGCTCGACGCAGGGCTGATCGCCTGGGATAAACGTCTCGGAAAATCCGCTCGACGTGCTTCCCGTCATCAGGAACGAGTGATCGCCGCCGTAGCTGTAAACGGATGTGCGGAACGAGAACTCATAGTCCTTTTCGAGAGCGCCGCCGTAAACCGACGGAAGTCCCGCCTTCAGCTTCACCGTATAGGCGGTGTTGCTTTTCAGGCCGTTATTCGGTACTATATAAAGCGTTCTGTCATTGACGCTGAAATCCACACTCGCGTCCGGCGTGATCTCGATAAAATCCTCAATGCCTTCAAGCATGGGCTTTGTCGTAAATTCTATCTCTACGCCGCTGTACTGGGAAATGCCGGTATAACCGTCATAGGGATACGTCGAGGAAACGTCGAAATTCTCTGCCGTGTGGAAAGCCCAGCTGTCACAGATATCGCCGTTGTCGTCCTCCGCCGTGAAGCGCACCATACTGCCCTTGTCGAACTCCGTGTTCGTTCTGAGCAGGTACGAGCCGTTGGCATCACGGGTGAGTGTGAACTCGCTCTTCGGTTCGAGATTCAGATGATCGCGCAGTACATCCTCGGAAACATCGTTGAAAAGGCTGATGCGGAATTCCGTATCCGCCGCTATCTCGCCTTCCGTGTAGCCTACCGCCTCGATGTCGGAGATTATGCTGCTTCTCTTGCGTTCTCTGACGAACGGCAGAGTTTTTTTGTTCTCTTTCTCGGTGGTGACAACAGGCTCCGACGCCACGGTAACGGGCGCTTCGGCAGTAACGGCCGTTGTGCTCATCGGCGCAGTCGCAATACCGTTGTTCGTGAGCTTCGGTATGACCACAACGCCGGTAACCGCGGCAGCGGCAGCCGTCAACACCGCAACTCCCACATACAGCGGACTTTTGTGATGTTTTGGTTTTTGTTCGCCGGCTTTTCTTTTCTCGTCGGCTTCTTCGATCAGATCGTTGTCTATCATTCCGACAGCGTCCGACAGCTTTTCCTTTTTCATATATCTATACCGTCCTTTGTAAGATGTTCTTTAAGACCCTTTCTTGTGCGGAAAAGAGAGCTCTTGATCTTCGACTCGCTCGCGCCGAAATATCCGGCGATGTCGGTTATCGAGTCGTTGTAGAAATATCTGCACACGAAAATAACGCGGGCTTCCTGCGGCAGAGTGCGCAGATAATCACTGATGCTTTTTGATATCATTCCCGATTCGGCAGCTCCCTCCACCGAATCGTCCCCGGAAACGCATTCCGAAAGCTCGTCGAGAGACAACGCGTACTGCGAGCCTGCGCGGGACGCGGTATTTTTGCTCCTGAACAGGCTTATGGCGAGGTTTCTCGTTATCGCCGCGAGGTACGCGGACAGCTTCGCGGGTCTGTTCGGCGGGATAGACTCCCATGCCTTGAAATATGTATCGTTGACACATTCGCCGCAGTCCTCGTCGTTTGCGAGGATATTATAGGCGACGCGCCGCAGATACGTCCCGTACTTTGTCTGCGTTTCGGCAATGGCGGATTCATTGCGCTCCCAATACATTTCTACTATCTGTGTATCTTCCATTTCTTCCTCCGGAGTTGTGACGAATTTCCGTCTCATAAATATAGACGCGGATTTACGAAAAAGGTTGCGGAAAAAAATAAAAAATTTTTGCAATTGACAGCAATTATTATCAATTAAAGTTATTATATCACATATTACGCGGTGCCGCAATGCTTATAAAATAAATTTAACAAAATTATTGCAATTTGTCTGTAAATCATTTATAATATGGTTATACAGCCGAATTTGGACATATTTACACCGGAGGGAAGCGACATGATAAGATTTACCGACGATAACGGTGCGCTCGTCGTAAGACTGCGCAATGAAACCATACGGATAGAGGGCTGGGGCAAAAATGCGCTCCGTGTGCGCGCAACAAAGCTCAGCCGTATGCCGGAGCACGCTCACGCACTCACCGAGGAGGTCAGCCATAACGCGAATATTTCGATAGATGCCGAAAACAAGTGCGCCGAGATATCGAACGGGCTGATAAAGGCGACGGTGAACCGGGTGGGAATAATCTGCTTCTACCGCGAAGAAAAGCTCATATTGCAGGAATATTACAGCTGCTACGGCGGCTCGATCCGCAAGGAGCCTATTTGCTACAAGATACTTTCCCGCGAGTACAAGGGCAATTCCTCCGATGATTTTAAGATAACCGTCCGCTTTGAGTCCGATCCGGACGAAAAGCTGTACGGAATGGGACAGTACCAGATGCCGATACTTGATCTCAAGGGCTGTGTGCTGCCGCTCGAACAGCGCAATTCACAGGTGTCCGTGCCGTTCGTTATCTCTGACCGCGGATACGGTATGCTGTGGAATAACCCCGCGACGGGCGAAGCCGCTTTCGGCAGGAACATCACAAAGTGGATATCCGACGAGTCGGATATGATAGATTATTGGGTAACTGCGGATGTGTCTCCCGCGAAGCTCGTGGAGAACTACACCGGGTGCGTCGGACGGACTCCGGTCATGAGCAGGGACTATCTCGGTCTGTGGCAGTGCAAGCTCCGCTACCGCACACCCGAGGAAGTGCTCGAAGTTGCGCGGAAATACAAGGAGCTCGGCATACATCTCGACGTTATTGTTATCGACTTCTTCCACTGGCCGTATCAGGGCGACTGGAAATTCGACGAGACATACTGGCCGAAGGAAAAGGTAAAAGCCATGACCGACGAGCTCCACGCAATGGGAACAAAGGTTATGGTGTCGGTATGGCCTTCTGTGGATAAGCGCAGCGAGAATTACTACCTCATGGATCAGCACGGTCTGATTAGCACGACGGAGACCGGCTCGATACAGACCTACGACTATCAGGGCGACTGCGGAACTGTCGATTTCTTCAATCCCGAAGCCCGCGACTTTATATGGAAGCGCTGCAAGGAAAATTACCGCAGTCTCGGCATTGATCTTTTCTGGCTTGACAACTCCGAGCCGGACAGCACGACTTACGATTTTGACAATTACCGCTACTTCACCGGGCGCGGCTCGAAGGTGGGCTGCGAATACCCGAAGATGTACCTCAAAGCGTTCTACGACGGATTTACCGCCGACGGCGACAATGATTTCGTGAGCCTTGTGCGCTCGACATGGGTAGGCGGTCAGAAATACCGCGGACTTGTCTGGACGGGCGATGTGCAGTCCAACTTCGAGTCGTTCAAGGATCAGGTCATCGCGGGTCAGAGCATGGGACTTGCCGGCATACCGTGGTGGACGACGGACATCGGCGGCTTCATGACCGACAACGGCAGCGATCCCGATTTTATCGAGCTGCTCATACGCTGGTATCAGTTCGGCGTATTCTGCCCGGTATTCCGTATGCACGGCAACCGCGGTCCCGACTGGGATATCCCCACTCTTGACAACCGCGATTTCGGCGGCGGATATCTCTATACCGGTCACCCGAACGAGATTTGGAGCTACGGCGACGAGTGCTTTAATATAATGAAAAAGTATCTCGACATCCGCCTGTCTCTCAAAGACTATATTGCCTCGCTCATGGAGGAGGCCGCAAAGACCGGCGCTCCGCTTATCAGAACGATGTTCTATGAATTCCCGGACGACAAGAAGTGCTGGGATCTCCCCGAGCAGTATATGTTCGGCTCCGATTATCTCGTTGCCCCGATATTCGAGCTCGGCGCCCGCGAACGCACGGTTTATCTGCCCGCCGGAAAGTGGGAATCCCTCGAAGACAAGAAAATCTACGAAGGCGCACAGACCGTCACCGTTCCCGCTCCCCTCGATGTCATGCCGGTTTTCAGAAAGCTCGGATGAATCTGCGATCTGCGCCGATGCGCTTCGTCCTTTCGCGGACGGCGAGATCTGCGCTGACGCGCTTGTCCTACGCGGACGGCGCCAGCTTACGCAGCTGGACCGCGCAAGGACAAGGTCCTTGACCCAATGACCGTAAAACGGAGATTCAACAGTCTGCAAACAGTATAAAGGCTATACCGCATAAATAGCGTGCGCAGATTGCGCAGTCAGATTGTATAGAAATTTCGCAGGCTTACTGACGTAAGTCAAGAAATTTCTGTGCAAGATGACGGAATAATATGCAAGCAAGAGCGTGATGCTCTTACAGTCGCTGCCAGACTGCCGCACGATGCGGCAACAAAAGCAGCGACGAAAAGATAGTGTGCGACTATTTGTGCGGTATTGCCTAAATATTTGAGTGCCGCCGGTTTTATTGCCGGCGGTATTTTTCACCGAATGAAATGTGATAAACAAATGAAATTTGTTTTTATTGACTAAAAAGTATTGCCAAAATTGAAAATAAATGTTAAAATTTAAGCATAGACGTTGTTTTATGCCTTTTTAAAATATGTCCGCGAAGCGATCACCACAATTATTAATTATTAATTAATTATCAGGAGGGTTAAGGTTATGGATAATTTTAACTTCTACAGCCCCACGGAATTTGTTTTCGGAAAAGGACGCGCCGGTGAAGCCGGTTATTTCGTGAAAAAATACGGCGGGAGCAAGGTGCTGATACACTTCGGCGGCGGCTCTGCACAAAGATCGGGACTGCTCGATACGGTCAAAAAGTCGCTTGAAGATTCGTCCATTCCGTACTGCGAGCTCGGCGGCGTTAAGCCCAATCCCAGCGATACCCTCGTTTACAAGGGAATAGACCTGTGCAGGAACGAGGGCGTTGATTTCATTCTCGCAGTCGGCGGAGGTTCGGTAATAGATTCGTCAAAGGCTATCGCAATGGGTGTTCCCTACGACGGCGATTTCTGGGATATGTACTGCGGCAAGCGCCCGGAAAAGGCTCTGCCCGTCGCTACCGTACTTACTATTGCGGCAGCGGGCAGCGAAGGCTCCGGCGACTCCGTTATCACCAAAGAGGACGGTATGCTGAAGCGCGGCGCGGGCTCCGATCTGATACGCCCGAGATTTTCGATAATGGATCCGTCGCTGACACAAACTCTCCCCGCATATCAGACCGCCTGCGGCGCTACCGACATAATGGCGCACGTTTTTGAACGCTACTTCACCAACACAAAGGAAGTCGAGATCACGGACCGTATGTGCGAAGCGGTGCTGCTCACGATGATAAAGGAAACTCCGCGCGTTATCGCCGATCCCGACAACTACGAAGCAAGAGCGAATATTATGTGGGCGGGTACTGTCGCACATACAAACATCTGCGGCGTCGGCAGACAGCAGGACTGGAACAGCCACGGCCTTGAACACGAGCTCTCCGGACTGTACGATGTTGCTCACGGCGCGGGACTTGCGGTTATGATGCCGGCGTGGATGGAATATGTGCATAACCATAATGTAATGCGGTTCTGTCAGATGGCAACACGCGTTTTCGGCTGTCAGATGAACTTTGAGGATCCGGAAGCCACTGCACTTGAGGGAATACGCAGATTCAGGAGCTTCCTGCACAGCATCGGTATGCCGATAAACTTTGCGGAGCTCGGCGCGAAGGAGGAGGATATCCCCACCCTCGTTGACAAGCTCGGTATAGGCGACGGCAGACGGGCTGGATTTATGGAGCTCACCTCACAGGATGCAGCCGAGATATACAGGATAGCTGCGCACGCACAGCTTTGAAAAAACGAAACACGGAGGAATCATATGTTAAACGTAAAAGGAAAATGGGCGCTGATAACCGGCGCTGCAAGAGGAATAGGCTACGGCGCGGCTAAATTTATGGCGGAACGCGGCTGCAATCTGATACTGCACGGAAGAACGGCTGAGCACTGCGAAAAGGTGCTCGGCGAAGTAAAGGCACTCGGAGTTGAAGCGTATGCGTTCGGTGCGGAGCTGTCCGATCTTAAGCAGGTAGAAAAGCTGCTCGCGGATATCGACGCGCTCGGAAAGCCGGTGGATATCGTGCTGAACAATGCGGGTGTGCAGGTGGCGTACCGCACGGAGTATCTTAAAACTCCCGCTGAGGACTACGAAAAGAGCTTTCTTATCAATACGATAGCTCCTATGATGATAACATATCATTTTCTGCCGAAGATGCAGGAGCGCGGCTTCGGACGCATTGTGAACACAACGAGCGGTATTCGTCTCGAACCGGAGCAGGCGGGATATTCGGCAAGCAAGGCGGCACTTGACAAGGTAACTATGGATCTCGCGTCGAAGTACGACGGCACCGATGTCTGCATCAATATCACCGATCCCGGCTGGTGCAGAACAGACCTCGGTGGTCAGCACGCGCCAAATGCCCCCGAAAGCTCGCTGCCCGGAGTGGTAGTCGGCGCGTTCATAAACGACAAAAGATCCGGCAGGAATTTTGCCGCCGGAAACTTCCACGGTATGACGCTCGAACAGGCTGTCGAGCACGCGGAAAAGAATATCCCGAAGTACACGGGCTCTATCGGGTAAGGAGAAGAAATGTCAATTGATCTTGAAAAAATGCCGAAGCTCGGATTCGGGCTGATGAGGCTGCCGCAGAAGGACGGGGAGATCGATCTCGGCGCGGTATGCGAAATGGCGGACAAATACATGGCTGCCGGGCTGAATTATTTTGATACGGCTTATGTATATCACGGCGGGAAGTCGGAAGTAGCCGCCCGGGAATGTGTCGTAAAGCGTTATCCCCGCGACAGCTTCTATCTCGCGACAAAGCTGCCCGCATGGGAAATGAAGACGGAAGATGACCGCGACAGGATATTTGAGACGCAGTGCGAACGTGCGGGGGTTGATTATTTCGACTTCTATCTGCTCCATTCTATCGAGAACGGCAACAATTACGATACTTACGAGCGGCTGAACTGCTTTGAGTGGGGAGTTCAGAAAAAGCGCGAGGGCAGGATAAAGCATTTCGGCTTTTCGTTCCACGGCACGCCGGAGCTGCTCACAAAGGTGCTCGATCTTCACCCGGAGATCGAATTTGTGCAGATACAGCTCAATTATCTTGACTGGGACAATCCGGTTATCGCATCCGGGGAGCTGTATGAGATACTGCACGAAAGAAATATCCCCATGGTGATAATGGAGCCGGTCAAGGGCGGTACGCTCGCAAACCCGATCCCGGAAATAAAGGAGCTATTTGAAGCGGTAAGACCGGGCGCGTCCGCGGCTTCGTGGGCGCTGCGCTATGTCGGCTCGCTTCCGGGAGTTATGACGATACTCTCCGGAATGTCGAACCCGGAGCAGATGTCCGACAACGTTGCGACATTCACGGACTTTGAGCCGCTTACCGAAAAGGACCGCGAAACGATCGGGAAGGCGCGGAGCATAATGTTCGACACGCCGACGATCGGCTGCACTTCATGCAGATATTGCTGTGACGGCTGCCCGCAGGGAATAAAGATACCGGATATATTCTCGATCGTGAATGCAACGAGAATATACAAGGAGAATTGGCGTGCCAATAACCTCTACAACAGCACTATCGCGCCTTTTTCACGAGCCTCCGACTGCATAGCCTGCGGTCAGTGCGAGGGAGTCTGTCCCCAGCATTTGCCGATAATCGAGCTGCTGAAAGAAGCCTCGGTGCAGTTTGATAAATAACAAAATACACGGTTCCCGTCGTAAAGGCAGGAGCCGTGTTTTTGTCTGTCAGATTTTATTGAGATAAGCCGCCGCACATTCCTGCGCCGTGACAGGATAGCTGTAACCGCGCTTTTCCGCGACAAACGAAGCGAGCCTTGCAAACAGTCTGTGCGTTGCGGTCAGAGCTTTGCGGCAGTCCCCGGTGTCGTAATGCGCAAAGCAGGAGACGAGCTCACCGACGATCGAACGGTCTGCCCAACGGTCAATAAAGCGCCCGTCGTGCCATACGTCCGTGCTGCCGGAAACGATCTCGTACTGCTCGATCATTTTCAGCAGACGTTCTTTGAGATACGCGTCAATGCACATCTTCGCGGACCACAGCTCACCGCGCCGGAGCTTCTTATACGCCCAGATATTGTGGAAAAAGAAGTCGTTGACGATGTTTACGAATTCTTCCTCCGTCATTTCCGGACGCGTGACAACAGGCTTTATGTTCTTTTCGATCATTTCCGAAAAGCGCCCGGAGTCGTAAAGTATGCTGTATCCGCGGTTCATTACCCAACCGGCGGTACCGTCATTTATCGCGGTCTCGAACTGCACGGGAGTGAAGATTATCATATCCACGTCCTTGTCCTCGTCGTAGATGCTCCTTCTCTCCTTGCCGCCGCCGAGTGTCGGTTCAATGAAAGATATGCGTATATTGCCGAACAGCGCGGGATATTCTCCGGAATACCACTTTTCCGGCTCGCTCGTCGCGATGATGAGATCGAGATCGGAATACTCGTCCGCGGGTATGTCCGATCTTGTTGACGAGCCGATGGCGACTACTGCTTCGATAGCAGCGTCCTGTCCGGCGTATCCGATGATCTTTCTTTTTATTTCCGCGTAGCGGTCATTCTTGGCAGTCATAATGTTCCCCCTCCGTTGCAGTTTACAGGTATTTCTCGAATTTGCTTTTTTATATAACATTCAGTGAATAGTGAATAATACAGCAAAAAACCTCTGACTTTGTCAGAGGTTTTTTGCTGGCGCGCCACGAGGGATTCGAACCCCCGACCCCTTGGTTCGTAGCCAAGTACTCTATCCAGCTGAGCTAGTGGCGCATCGAAAAATCACTTGTATTATTATACACCGACTTTATCGATTTGTCAAGCCCTTTTTTCAAATCTTTTCTGTGGCGGTACATTTTGGCTGTTCTTCCGGTTCAGAGCGAAGCGATCCGTCTTTCAGGAAGGAGGGAGAGAGGGAGGGGTTCAGGGGAGGGAGAGAGGGAGGGAAACTCATTTCTGCGTACCGCTATGATGCGGTAAAGAAGTTTTCCAAAAGCGCGCAGGACGCGCGCATAAGGGAGAAAACTTCGAGATAGAAAATGGGGTTCCCTTCCTCTCTCGCCTCCCCGCGCCTCCCACAGTCTCAAGCCTCTCTTACAGCGTCTTTCATAGACTTGACGTACTCGCCGACTACGGGAGCGGCATCTCTGCCGTGCTCGCCTACCTTTTTGACAATAGCGGAGCCGACGATAACGCCGTCGGAGACAGCAGCCATTTTCTTTGCCTGCTCGGGTGTGGAAATGCCGAAGCCTACCGCACAGGGGATATCGGTGTATTTGCGCACCGCCGAGGTTATCGACGCGATATCCGTTTTTATCTCGCTTCGCATACCGGTAACTCCGAGGCTGGACACGATGTACAGGAAGCCTTCCGCGTTCTTTGCTATGCGCTCTATGCGCGCTTCCGATGTCGGCGCGATGAGGGAAATCAGGTCAACGCCGTACTTTCTGCAGACGGGAGCAAATTCTTCCTTCTCCTCAAACGGAACGTCGGGCAGGATAATGCCGTCAATGCCTATCTCGGAGCAGGTCTTGACGAAACGCTCCGCTCCGTAAGAGAACACGACATTCGCGTAGGTCATGAACGCGAGCGGGATATGTACGTCCTTGCGCAGATCGCGCACGAAATCAAACACGTTATCCGTTGTTATATTACCGGAAAGGGCGCGGATATTTGCAGCCTGAATAACGGGACCTTCCGCCGTGGGATCGGAAAACGGTATGCCAAGCTCGATAAGATCGGCGCCGTTCTTCACCATTTCGCGTACTATCTTTCCCGTCGTTTCGAGATCGGGGTCACCGCAGGTCACGAACGGGATAAACGCCTTGCCGTTCCTGAATGCTTCCTTTATATTACTCATAGATATTCTCCCCTCTGTAACGCGCTATTGCGGCGCAGTCCTTGTCTCCGCGTCCGGAGATCGTAATAACGATTATCTTATTCTTATCCATTTCCGGCGCGATCTTTATCGCGTGCGCAACGGCGTGTGCAGACTCGATAGCGGGGATTATGCCTTCGGTCCTTGCGAGGAACTCAAACGCGTTCACCGCCTCGTCGTCCGTTACCGCAACATACTCCGCGCGTCCGATATCGTGCAGATGCGCATGCTCGGGTCCTATGCCGGGGTAGTCAAGTCCCGCGGATATCGAATATACCGGTGCGATCTGACCGTATTCGTCCTGACAGAAGTACGACTTCATTCCGTGGAAAATGCCGAGCTTGCCGGTATTTATCGTCGCCGCCGTCTCGAAGGTGTCTATGCCGCGTCCCGCAGCCTCACAGCCGATAAGACGGACTTCCTTGTCCTCAATAAAATTATAGAAAGTGCCGATCGCATTCGAGCCGCCGCCCACACACGCCATAACAACGTCCGGGAGCCTGCCCTCTTTTTCGAGCATCTGCTGCTTTATCTCTCTGGAGATGACCGCCTGAAAATCGCGTACTATCGTCGGGAACGGGTGAGGTCCCATAACCGAACCGAGGCAGTAGTGCGTATCGGCAATACGGTTCGTCCACTCGCGGAATGTCGCGGAGACCGCGTCCTTCAATGTCGCTGTGCCGTCCTTTACGGAAACAACGTCCGAGCCGAGCAGCTTCATACGGTACACGTTGAGCGCCTGACGCTTCGTGTCCTCCTCGCCCATGAAAACGACACATTCCATTCCCATAAGCGCGGCAGCCGTCGCGGTTGCAACACCGTGCTGACCCGCTCCGGTCTCGGCGATGAGCCTTGTCTTGCCCATTTTCTTCGCAAGAAGCGCCTGTCCGAGAACATTGTTTATCTTGTGCGCGCCGGTGTGGTTGAGATCCTCACGCTTGAGGTATATCTTCGCGCCGCCGAGCTCCTTTGTGAGCTTTTCCGCGTAATACAGTCTTGACGGTCTGCCGGCGTAGTCGTTGAACAGCTCGGTGAGCTCTCTGTTGAACTCGGGATCGTCCTTATATTTGTTGTATGCTTCCTCCAGCTCGGTGACAGCGTTCATAAGCGTCTCGGGGATATACTGCCCGCCGTGCTGACCAAATCTTCCGTTGCTCATATCTTTTTTCCTTTCATTTATAACCAAAGGCTTCTGATCTCGTCACAATTCGGATATGCGCGCTTTGCGCGCCTCCAAAATTATTCATTATTCATTCTTCATTATTCACTAAAACGCTCCTGCGGTACGGGCGGCGTGGATAAAGCGCTTGATCTTGTCGTAATCCTTCTTACCGTCTGTCTCGACACCAGTGCTGACATCAACGCCGTAGGGGGTGTACTTGCGCACCGCGTCGGCAACGTTGTCCGGGTCAAGCCCACCCGCGAGATAGAACAGTCTGTCAACGTCCTCAAGGTTGTCCCAGTCGAAGCTCTCGCCCGTGCCGCGTCCGTTGTCGAGCAGCAACAGATCTGCCGCAGACTGCATAGCCGGGTTTATATCCGCGGGACCCTGCACAATGAACGCCTTCATTACCGGCAGCCCGGTCTGCGACTTAACGCGCTCTATGGTCTCGTCCGTCTCTTTTCCGTGGAGCTGTATCATGTCTATCGCGCCGGAACGTGCGATACCGGTTATCACGTCAACATTCTCGTCAACGAACACGCCTACGGTCTTTATGCGTCTGTCGAGCTTTTCGCGGAACCTGAGAGCTGTCTCGGGCTCAATATATCTGCGGCTGTGCTTCCAGAAGATAAATCCCGCCAGATCGGGCAGCAGCTCATTCAGATAATCGCAGTCCTGCTCACGGGTTATCCCGCATATCTTTACCTTTGGCATTTCGTCACCTCTCAGCTCACGCAGCTTGACTCCCCTGTCCGCCGCTCTCATAAGCGTCTCGCCGACAAGTACGGCATCAACGCCCGCTTTTTTCAGTATCTCAACGTCCTCCGCGGTGCGTATCCCGCTCTCCGCGACAAAGACTATATCCGACGGCACAAGACCGCGCAGCCTGACCGCGTTGTCGGTGCTGACCGAAAAGTTTTTAAGATTGCGGTTGTTCACTCCGATAACGCGCGCACCGGCTCTTATTGCCGCTTTCACTTCGTCCTCGTCGTGCGCCTCAACAAGCGCCGACAGTCCGAGCGTATCGCATATCCCGATATATTCGCGCAGCTTCTCCTCGCCGAGCAGCGAGCATATCAGCAGCACCGCCGATGCTCCGAGCGTCCTCGCCTCGTATATCATATACTCGTCGATCGTGAAATCCTTGCGTATGCAGGGTATTTTCACCTCTGCCGCTATCTCGCGGAGATATTCAGTGCTGCCGAGGAAAAATTCCGGCTCGGTTAGCACGCTTATGCAGTCCGCGTGATATGTCTCGTATTCCTTCGCTATCTCCAGATACGGGAAATCCTCCGCTATCAGACCCTTTGACGGCGATGCCTTCTTGCACTCGCAGATAAACGAGATACCCGGCTTTTTCAGTGCCTTTTCAAACTCAAACCCGAGCTTCGGCATAGCAAGGGCTTCTTCTTTCATCCTATCCGCCGGAACACGCTCTTTTGCCGCGGCAACGCGCTTCCGGGTGCTTTCCGCTATTTTTTCAAGTATATTTTCCATAATCTCACTCATTGGATATCTTTACGAATTTTTCAAGAACTTCAAGTGCAGCGCCGCTGTCGATAAGCTCCGCAGCCTTCTTTACGCCGTCAGCGAAGCTGTCCGCCTTGCCGCCGATGTAGATCGCTGCGCCCGCGTTCATAAGCACCGCGTTGCGCTTGCTGCCCTTGTCCTCGCCCTTGAGGATAGCCCTTGTAATCGCGGCATTCTCCTCGGGAGTACCGCCGACGAGCTCGGACTTTTCGCATCTCGCGAAGCCGAAATCCTCAGGCTTTACGGTGTATGTCTTGTACCAGCCGTCGCGGAACTCGCAGACCGTTGTGGGCGAGCTGAGCGAGATCTCGTCGAGCTTGTCCTGTCCGTAAACCACCATACCGCGCTTCATTCCGAGGGTGGTAAGAACCTGTGCTATCGGCTGCACGAGATATTCGTCATACACACCGAGCACGATATACTGCGGATTTGCGGGGTTAGTGAGCGGCCCGAGGATGTTGAACACGGTGCGGAATCCGAGCTCTCTGCGTATAGCGCCGACATACTTCATTGATGTGTGGTACTTCTGCGCGAACAGGAAGCAGATACCCGCCTTGTCGAGCAGCTCCACGCACTTCGCCGGTTCGAGGTCAAGGTTCACACCGAGCGCTTCGAGGCAGTCCGCAGCTCCGCACTTTGACGATGCCGCACGGTTGCCGTGCTTGGCTACCTTTATTCCCGAAGCCGCGATGACCATTGCCGAGGTGGTGGAGATGTTGAAGCTGCCGGCATTGTCGCCGCCCGTGCCTACTATTTCAAGAACATTGAAGCCGTGCTCCACCTTTGTCGCGTGGTCTCTCATTGCCGCTGCACAGCCGGAGATCTCGTCTATCGTCTCCGCCTTCGCGCTCTTTGCGGAAAGTGCCGCGAGGAACGCCGCATTCTGTGTTGGCGTTGTCTCTCCGCTCATTATCTCGTTCATTACCGCATAGGCTTCGTCGTAAGTAAGATCCTGCTTCTGAACTATCTTTACAATTGCTTCCTTGATCATTTTCTTGTCCTCCTGTATATCGTTATTCTGCATTTATAAAACTTTTTAACATCGTCTTTCCGTCCGGTGTCATTATCGACTCGGGGTGAAACTGCACTCCGTAAACGGGGTATTCCTTATGCTGTACCGCCATGATCTCGCCGTCGTCCGTGCGAGCCGTAACTTTAAGGCATTCCGGCATTGTCTCTTCGTTCGCCGCGAGCGAGTGATATCTCGCTACCGGAGCCCTTTCCGGCATATCCGCGAACATAAGGCAGCCCCTGTCGAACGTGACCTCGGACTGCTTGCCGTGCATCAGGCGCTTCGCGTAGGTTATCTCGGCTCCGAATGCCGCACATATCGCCTGGTGGCCGAGGCAAACGCCGAGTATCGGGATCGTCTTTCCCGCCTTTTGCACTACCTCGATTATCACTCCCGCGTCCTCCGGTCTGCCGGGACCGGGAGAGATGATGATACGATCGGGTGCCAGCGCGATTATTTCGTCAACCGTAAGCTCGTCGTTGCGTATGACCTTTATATCCGGCTCTATCTCGCCGATATACTGATACAGATTGTATGAAAAGCTGTCGTAATTGTCTATAAGAAGTATCATTCGTCAAGCTCACCCGCTTCCTTAAGTGCGTTCATTACCGCCTTCGCCTTGTTTATGCACTCCTCGTATTCCTTTTCCGGAACGGAGTCCGCAACTATTCCCGCTCCGCTTCGTACAAAGACCTTGCCGTTTTTCTTGTACGCTATGCGTATCGCTATGCAGGTGTCGAGATCGCCGTTAAAGGCGACATATCCTATCGCGCCGCCGTATATGCCGCGCTTGTTGTTTTCAAGCTCGTTTATCAGCCTGCAAGCCCTTATCTTCGGCGCACCGGAGAGCGTTCCCGCCGGGAGCACCGCGTTTACCGCGTCTATCGCGTCCTTGTCATCTCTTATTGTGCCGCGCACCGTCGAGCCTATGTGCATAACGTGCGAGTAACGCTCAATGCTGTGCAGCTTCTCTACCTCTACGGTGCCGAATTTGCTGATCCTGCCGAGATCGTTTCTGCCGAGATCGACTAGCATATTGTGCTCGGCAAGCTCCTTTTCGTCTTTAAGCAGCTCGTCTTCGAGAGCCTTGTCCTCCTCGGGGGTCTTTCCGCGGGGACGGGTTCCCGCAAGCGGGAAGGTGTGGAGCACGCCGTTTTCGAGCTTTACGAGTGTTTCCGGGGAAGCACCCGCGACTTCAACGTCCGTGCCGGAGAAGTAGAACATATACGGCGACGGGTTTATTGTTCTCAGCATTCTGTATGTGCTGAGCAGGCTGCCCTCAAACGGGGCGCTTAAGCGGTTCGAGAGAACTATCTGGAAGATATCGCCCTCTTTGATATAGTTTTTCGCCTTTTCAACCATAGCACAGTAATGCTCTTTGTCGAAAAGCGGGGTGATCTCACCGGTTATGCGTCCGGCGGGCTCGCGTTTTCTCGCGCCGTTTTTCAGAAGATCTATCATATTTTCGATCTCGCGGACGGCACGGTTATACTCGGTCTCGACATCGTCGTCCTTTCCTATGCCGATATTCACGATGAGCATAATTTTCTGGAGGCTGTTGTCGAATGCTATGACCTTGTCGAACAGCATAAGATCGACGTCCTTGAAATTCTCGGTGTCCTCTGTGTCCGTGCGTATCGACGGCTCGGTATAACCGAGGAAGTCGTAAGCGAAATAGCCCACAAGACCGCCGGTGAATGCCGGGAGCCCTTCGATCTTCGGACTCTTGTACCGCGCGAGCACCTGACGGATAAAGCCGGAGGGATCGTCGGTATTCACCGTAAGATCGCCGTAACGGAGAACTCCGTCAACGCAGGTGAGCTCGGCTTTCGGGTCATAACCGAGGAATGTGTATCTGCCCCATGTTGCCTGCTCCGAAACGGATTCGAGCATATAGCAGTGTGACGACACATTTTTGAGTATGCTGAGCACCCGAAGCGGGGTGAACATATCCGAGAGTATCTCGCAGCATACCGGCATAACGCTGTACTTTCCCTCTTCGGCGTACTTTTTCGCGGTCTCGCGATCCGGATAAAACTTGTGCATGATTTTTTCCTGCCTTTCTGTATTGATCTGTGTGCCTGTGCCAAGAACGACAGTCTGTATAAACAAAAATACGTCCTCGACTTTAAACAAAGTCAAGGACGAGTATAATACTGTTACTCGCGGTGCCACCTTGATTCACAGCCGATAATACGGCTATGCCCTTTGCGGGATACAAGCATATCCCCGATAACTAACGCATATCAGCACGTCGCAGTTTCCCCGGAGGCTTCCGCCTTTTATCCGACTGCGCCCTCTGCGGGCCACTTGATGAACTGTATCACGTCCGGCTCTCACCTGCCCGGACTCTCTGTTGAGTCATTGATCATCTTTATCTCCGCATCAACGGTTTAAACAAATATTATCACAAAGTTTTATTTTTGTCAATAGTTTTTTGAAAATTTATAGTAACAGAATTTGCTTTTTGTTTCACTTCGCCCGCGAAAAGTAATTTTATCCTATTGTTATCCTCTGCCGGCGGTGCGAGTCACTTTCTGCCTACAGCGACGGAAAGTAACCAAAGTCAATACAGGACGCATTGAGACGGCTTCCAAAAGCGCGCACAAAGCGCGTATAAAAGTGACAGCAAAAGGATCGCGCGTATAAAAAAGCAGCCGAAGCAGAGCCCCTGTCTCAAAGCTCTTGAAAATCTCAAAGCTCTCTCAAATCATCTGTTATCTATCTTCTCGGGGTACATATCGTGGTGGGCGAGGCGATCCCATGCTACCTGCTCCCACTTGGTGCCGGGTCTGCCGTAGTTGCAGTAAGGGTCTATGGAGAGGCCGCCGCGTGGCAGGAATTTCCCCCACACCTCGATATATGACGGCTCCATGAGCCGGATAAGATCATTCATTATGATATTCACGCAGTCCTCGTGGAAATCGCCGTGGTTGCGGAAGCTGAAAAGATACAGCTTCAGCGACTTGCTTTCAACCATACGCACTCTCGGCACATAGGATATATATATCGTCGCGAAGTCGGGCTGTCCCGTTATCGGGCAAAGGCTGGTGAACTCGGGGCAGTTGAACTTCACAAAATAATCCCTGTCCTGATGCTTGTTCTCGAAGGTTTCAAGCAGCGACGGATCGTAATTTGTGGGGTATTTTGTGCCGTTGCTGCCGAGAAGTGTCATTCCCTCGGCGTTCTTGTCTCTTTCGCTCATTACTCTTCCTCCTTAAAGCAGCGGGTCTTTTATCCCGTTAGCGGCGAATGCAGCCGCACGGTCACGGCAGGTTCCGCATGTGCCGCAGGGCTTCTCTCCGCCCTCGTAGCAGCTCCATGTCAGCTCAAACGGCACAGCCAGCCGTATTCCCTCCGCCACAACGTCCGCCTTCGTTTTCGTGACGAACGGGGCTTCCACGCGGAGCTGTTTTCCGCTTCCTATGTATATCGCCGAATTGATCGCGTCGTTGAACTCGGTGCTGCAGTCGGGATAGGCGTTTCCGGCAGCATCGTCGGAATGCGCACCGTAGTATATCACGCCGCAGTCCAGCGACAGCGCAATGCTCGCTGCGGAAGACAGGAACAGCCCGTTTCTGAACGGCACATAAGTGGAGACCGGCTTGCCGTCGGTGTGCGCAAGCTGCTCGGCATAGCTCTCCTTCGGTATCTCGCCGCTGCTGCCTTTGAGAAGCGAGCAGTCCGAGTCCGCAAATATAAGTGCGAGATCGAGAGTCCGCAGCTGTACTCCGTAATGCGCCGCGACGGCTTTTGCCGAGTCTGTTTCCTTTGTATGCTTCTGACCGTAGTATATCGACAGCGCGGTAACGTTCTCCGCGCCGTATTTCTCAATTGCAAGCGCAAGGCATACCGAGCTGTCGAGCCCTCCGCTGAAAAGTACAAGTGCCTTCATCTTACACCCTCCGTCAGCATTCTCTGGAGCTCGCGGTCACTCTGGAAGCTGCCGAGGAATGTCCGGGTTATCGTGCGTGCGGAGCCGTTTCTTATGCCGCGCGCAGTCATGCAGCTGTGCGAGCCGGCAATAACGACACCCACGTCCGGAGTTCCCGCCGCTTCCGACATTATCTCCGCGATATCCGCACCGAGCCGTTCCTGAAGCTGCAGCCGCTTTGCCGCCATATCGCAAATCCTTGCTATCTTGCTGAGTCCGAGCACGCGCCCGTTCGGGATATACGCCACATTCACCTTCATATCGTACATCAGCGCGATGTGATGCTCGCAATATGAAAAGACCTCGATATCGCGCACTATCACGGGACCGGAATTTCCTGGGGCTTCAAATGTCTTGCCAAACATCTGCGCTATCTCGTGGTTCGTATAACCTATCCCCTCAAACACTTCCGCATACATTCTCGCAACGCGCTCCGGCGTTTCGCGCAGCCCCTCGCGCTCCGGGTCCTCTCCGAGTGCCGAAAGTATGCCGCGAACGTGTTCTTCTATTGCTTTTGTGTCTATCATTATTTCATACCCCTCTTTTTTCCGGATCCCATATTATCTTGTGCAGCTGCAATTGCAGGCGAACGCCGCCGAGCTGCCGTTCCTTCATAAAATCAACTATCTCTGCGGGCTGTATTCTCCCGAAGACCGGGCTGAAAAACAGCGCACACGGCTTCCTGTCAAGCCTGTATTCGTCAATGACCTGTGCCGCGCGTTCAAGGTCTTCGTGCGAGGCAACGACGAATTTCACGCAATCCCGCTCGCCGAGCACATCGAAATTCTCTGTGAGCATGAAGCGCTCCATTCCGCTCGACGGCAGCTTGTAATCCACCGTGAAAACCGGTCTGTGTTCGCCCGCGAACGGTTTCAGCGCGACGGAGCCATTGGTCTCGATCTCGACGCGAACGCCGGGCATATCGAGCGCGGCTATAAGCTCCGCGATATCGTTCTGCAAAAGCGGTTCGCCGCCTGTGAGCGTTATGTTGCGGACACCCTGCGATATCGCGCTTTCCGCGACACTGACAAGCTCCTGCGTTGTGACAGCGATGTGCGGCGTGTCTTTTTCGTTAGCCCACATCGTGTCGCACCAACCGCAGCGCAGGTTGCAGCCCGTGAACCGCAGAAAAAGCGCGAGCTCGCCCGCTGCGCGGCCTTCGCCGTTTATGCTGATGAAATGCTCGGCAAGTCTGAAATTTCCCATATCACACCTCATAGCTTGCGCAGTTGTCCGGTGTCTCGTACACGGTCACGCGCGAAACGGGCAGTCCGTCCGCGGCAAGCTCGTCAAAAAACGCCTTAGCGAAATTCTCCGCAGTCGGTCTGTACGGCACCTCGATAAGCCGGAAGCCCTCGTCGGTCAGCGCGGCGATCGTGCCGGGTTTAAGGCTGCCACGCTCATAGATGAACGCATGATCGAGCCTGTCCGCAAGTGCGCGCACCGCTTTTTTGAGGTCTCCGAAATCTATCACCATACCGCGCTTTTCGCCGTCTTCTATCAGACTTTCGCTCTTTACCTCGGCTTCTATTGTCCAGCGATGACCGTGCAGGTTGGCACATTTTCCGCTGTATCCCGCGAGGAAGTGTGCGCTGTCGAACGCAGCAGACGTTTTGAGAATATACATATTTCCTCCGATAAAAAAGCGTCCGCCGAAGCAGACGCAATCTTGTCCCGAAAACGGGCATAAAAGCCCGTAAAACACAAAAAAGACTGCCCTGGTTTTGTTTAACGGCAGGATGGCGCAAACGAACTGCCGGATACACGGGTATCGTATGGTATTATAGCAGAATAACGCGTAAATGTCAATAGTCGGCACCAAGAAATTACGGCAATGGCATTTGCTTTTTCAGCCTGCAAAACTTTGAATCCACCGCGAATCGGCGGAGAAGAGACTTCTCCTTGCAGTCCTCCCGCCCGACTACTCTGAGTGCACCAACCTGCGCTATCCGATAGCAGAGATGCACCGGTAACTCGAAGAGAGGCGGGCGGTAGGACTGTAAATGAAAAATAAGAAGAAAAAGGCCCCGGATAGTCCGGGACGGGGTTGTGCGCAGTGAGTTCGACAATAGCAAGGGGAGTTTTCGCCAACCCCTTTTCATTTCAGTCTGAAAAAACAAAAATCGCCGTACTCTGAAATACAGCGATTGTCCGCGGCGACTCGCCGCCTGGTGCCGCTGACCGGACTTGAACCGGTACGTTGTCGCCAACGAGGGATTTTAAGTCCCTTGTGTCTGCCTATTCCACCACAGCGGCGCACTGATAGCAACATATATTATACCATACAGTATATGATTTGTCAATCATTTTTGTGCGCCGCCGCTATTTTTTCTCTTTCAGCCGCCTTTTAATGCCGCGAATGATGTTTTCGCGCGCTGCGGCAGCCTCTTCCTTCGATACGGGCTTTGTGTCCGCAAGAGGGTACGGTATTCCGAGCTCCTCGTACTTGCGCTTGCCCATGTCGTGATACGGCAGAACATCAAGTCCCTTCAGCGACGAAAGCCCGCCGATGAAATAACCGAGACGCTCCTGCTCATCAGCACCGTCCGTAAAGCCGGGAACAATAACGTGCCTTATCCACAGCGGTACTCCGCGGCAGGAAATATGCTCCGCGAAAGCGAGAATGCTTGCGTTTGAATGTCCGGTGAGCCTGCGGTGGGTGTCGTCGTCGATGTGCTTTATATCGAGCATTACGAGATCCGTTACATTCAATATTTCGTCCGCGGTCTTTGTGTTGTCCGGGTCAAAGCATATCCCCGAGGTGTCAAGGCAGGTGTGTATTCCGTGCTCGTGTGCGGCAGTGAACAGCTCTGTGAGAAAAACCGGCTGCAGCATAGGCTCTCCGCCCGTGCAGGTGATACCGCCGTTTTTGTAGAACGGGCGGTTCTTCTCAAATGCCGCGATAAGCTCACCGGCGGTCATTTCCGTTCCGCCGTGCGGCTGCCATGTGTCGGGGTTGTGGCAGTAGAGACAGCGCATGGGGCAGCCCTGAAAGAATATGACGAACCGCACTCCCGGCCCGTCAACGGTCCCGAATGACTCGATCGAATGTATAAATCCGTTCATTCACTCACCCCAATCGTTATGATATCCCCTGCTTTTCGGCAGGGGATATCGCGTTTATTCAGATGTGTTCGTGGAAGGTGCGGGAGATAACGTCGTCCTGCTGCTCCTTTGTGAGCTTGATGAAGTTCACGGCGTAGCCCGAAACGCGCACCGTCAGCTGCGGGTATTTCTCGGGGTGAGCCTGTGCGTCAAGGAGCGTTTCGCGGGTGAATACATTCACGTTGAGGTGATGTCCGCCTTTTTCCGCGTAGCCGTCGATAAGCTCAACAAGGTTATCTATCTGCTGGTCATTTGCCATGATATATTCTCCTTTCGGATATTGTCAGATTTTATCTTCTTCGTTGTATAATTCCTCGTCCGGGTCTTCGGTGTCGAAGTTCGGCACAGCACAGGCTCCGGGCTTGCTGCATTCGGTGCTGTTTACCGTCGTTACCTTCATAGTATCGCCCGCGTCGAGGTTGATGTGCTGAGTTCCGGAAGCCATGAGCCCGTCTATCAGCGCGGCAAGCTCGTCCGCATCCTTATCGGTCACGGGCTCTCTGCCGTCAGTCCTCATTCTCTGCCTCCGTTCTCAGCGCGTCGAGATCGAGCTCGCCCGCGAATACCTTCGTGTCCTTGCCGAGCGCGTCCGGGATTATCGAGAACGTGTTGGAAATGCCGTCCTGTGCATGCTTGAACGGGAGCTTCGATACCGAGGACAGCGATGCCACGGCGCCGTGAGTATCACGGCCGTGCATCGGGTTCGCGCCCGGTGCGAGCGGAACGCCGTGCTTTCTGCCGTCGGGCGTGTTTCCGGTCTTTTTGCCGTAAACCACGTTCGAGGTTATCGTAAGTATGCTCATCGTGGGGATACTCTCGTGGTATGTGTGGTGCTTGCGTATCTTGTCCATGAACATTCTCACGATGTCAACGGCTATCTGATCTACTCTGTCATCATCGTTGCCGTACTTCGGGAATTCTCCCTCTGTCTCGTAGTCAACGACAATACCGTTTTCATCGCGTATGCACTTTACTTTCGCGTACTTTATCGCGCTGAGGGAGTCGGCAACGACCGACAGTCCCGCAATACCCGTTGCGAAATAGCGCTTTACATCGCGGTCATGCAGCGCCATCTGCAGCTTTTCGTAGCTGTACTTGTCGTGCATATAGTGGATTATATTCAGCGTGTTGACGTACAGCTCCGCGAGCCATTCCATCATCTGATCGTACTTGTCCATTACGTCGTTGTAGTCGAGATAATCTCCCACAACCGGGCGGTACTTGGGTCCCACCTGTACTTTCATGACCTCGTCAACGCCGCCGTTTATCGCATAGAGCAGGCACTTTGCGAGGTTCGCTCTCGCGCCGAAGAACTGCATTTCCTTGCCGACACGCATTGAGGATACGCAGCAGGCGATAGCGTAGTCGTCGCCGTGGATAACGCGCATGAGATCGTCGTTCTCGTACTGTATCGAGGAGGTCTTTATCGACATCTTCGCGCAGAAACGCTTGAAATTCTGCGGCAGCCTCTTCGACCACAGAACGGTCATATTCGGCTCGGGAGCCGTGCCGAGATTGTTGAGCGTGTTGAGATAGCGGTAGGAGTTCTTTGTGACCATGTGCTGACCGTCAACGGTAACGCCGCCTATGGACTCGGTCACCCATGTCGGGTCGCCGGAGAAGAGCGCGTTGTATTCGGGAGTTCTTGCAAACTTTACGATACGCAGCTTCATTATGAACTGGTCGATAAGCTCCTGTGCTTCGGATTCGGTAAGTATTCCCTTGTCCATGTCGCGCTTTATGAAGATATCGAGGAACGTGGAAGTTCTGCCGAGGCTCATTGCCGCGCCGTTCTGCTCCTTTACCGCGGCAAGATAGCCGAAGTAAAGCCACTGTACAGCCTCTCTCGCGTTCTTTGCGGGGCGTGAGATATCGCAGCCGTACATAGCGCCGAGCTCACGGAGCTCCTCAAGAGCGCGTATCTGCTCCGAAAGCTCCTCGCGCAGCCGTATGTTCTTGGATGTCATTCTGACGAAATGCGTCTCTTTCTGATGTCCCTTGTCGAGTATCAGATTGTCTGTTCCGTACAGCGCGATCCTGCGGTAATCTCCGATGATGCGTCCGCGCCCGTAAGCGTCCGGCAGACCGGTGAGTATCGCGGATTTTCTCGCGAGTCTCATTTCCGGCGTATATGCGTCGAAAACGCCCTGATTGTGCGTCTTTCTGTACTTTGTGAATATCTCCACGACTTCCGGGTCAACCTCGTAGCCGTATTCCTTGCACGCCTGCTGTGCCATTCTGATACCGCCGAATGGCTGGAGAGCGCGCTTGAACGGCTTGTCGGTCTGCAGACCCACGATCTTTTCGAGATCCTTGTTGAGATATCCCGGACCGTGCGAGGTTATGGTGGAGATTATCTTTGTGTCCATATCGAGCACGCCGCCGGCTTCACGTTCCTGCCGCGAGAGATCCATTACCTGCTCCCACAGCTTCTTCGTCGCCTCGGTAGGACCTTCAAGAAAGCTCTCGTCTCCGTCGTAGGGGGTGAAATTCAGTTCGATGAAGTCGCGCACGTTTACGCCCGCGGAGCTCCATTTGCCGGGCTTGAAGCCTTCCCATTCCGGCTCAAATTCTTTAAACAATTTTTATCTTCCCTTCTTTATTATGCAGTGCTGAAATTATGTGTAATCTACTACGTTTACCCACGAGGAGAGGAATTCACGCTCTTCTTCGTTGCCCTTTACTGACTGCGATGCCGCAACTATCGGCATCCACTTCTGCACATACTGGAGTGCCGTATCCGTCTTTTCGCAGAACATATCGAGGTACTGCTTCGCTATATCGTTTCTTCCCGCGAGGCAGAACACAAGGTATGTTCTTGCCGCGTCCGCCGAAGCGTTGCCCTGTGTGGCGTGCGCCCAGTCGATGATATAGGGTGTGCCGTCCGGGGTGATTATGATATTGGACGGGTTGAAGTCGCCGTGGCAGAGTTTCAGATGCTTGGGCATGGATTCGAGAGTTGTGTGCAGATCATAGCGCACCGTAGCGGGGAACTGTGACGCGGATATCTTCGCGTGCATCTTGTCCTTCAGTCTTCCGAGAAGCTGGCACTTGTGCGAAAGCACATCTATCTGTAAGTCAACGAACATATTGAGGTACTCGTCGAACTTATCCGGATTCTCCTCGAAAAGCTCTGTAAGCGTCTTGCCTTCGATGTAGTCGGAAACTATCGTCCATCTTCCGTCTATCGTTATTACCTCGCGCACCTTCGGGATATTGAGCCCGGTGAGCTCGACTCTCGCCTGATTGAGCGCTTCGTTGAGTATTCCGTGCTTGGGGCATTCCGGGTTGAATACTTTCAGCGTTGCGTCCCCGTCACGGTAAATTGTCTTATCCTTGCGGACAGCTATTACATTATCGAGTTTCATTCTTGCTCATTCCTCCCTTACTGCTTCTTCGCCCTGCCGCGTTTCTTCGGAGCGGGCTCGGTGCCGGCATTCTTCGGCTTTCTTCCGCGTGCTTTCGGCGCTGCGGAAACACTCTCATTTGCCGGTGCAGTCTCCGCTTTGGCTTTGCTTACGCGCTTTGCCGGCTTTTTCGCCGTGTCCGCGCCGGGCATTGCCACTTCTGTGAATGTGCCGCCGTAGTAAGCATTCATATACATCTGCTTCAACTCGCTCATCAGCGGGTAACGCGGGTTCGCGCCGGTGCACTGGTCATCGAACGCGGCTTCGGTCATTTCGTCGAGTGTTGCGAGGAAGTCCTCCTCGGAAACGCCGTAGTCCTTTATCGTCTTCTTTATGCCTATACGCGCTTTCAGCTTTTCAACAGCAGCGATGAGCTTTTCGAGCTTTTCGCTGTCGGTCTTTCCGCCGAGTCCGAGATGATCCGCGATCTCCGCGTATCTCGCAAGGGTGTGCGGGTGATCGTACTGCGAGAACGTACCCATTTTAACGGGCTGCTCGGACGCGTTGTATCTCATGACATCGCATATAACGAGTGCGTTCGCGATACCGTGTGCGATATGGTGGTAAGCGCCGAGCTTGTGCGCGAGGGAGTGTGATATGCCGAGGAACGCGTTGGCAAATGCCATACCTGCCATTGTAGCCGCGTTCGCCATTTTCTCTCTTGCTTCAACATCGTTTCCGTTGTCGTAAGCGCGCGGCAGATACTCAAATATAGTCTTGAGCGCTTTGAGAGCAAGTCCGTCGGTATAGTCGGTTGCCATTACCGAAGCATAGGCTTCGAGTGCGTGTGTCACCGCGTCAATGCCGGAAGCGGCGGTAAGTCCCTTCGGCGCTGTCATGTGCATATCGGTGTCGATTATTGCCATATTCGGCAGCAGCTCATAGTCAGCGAGCGGGTACTTGCAGCCGTCCTCCTGATCGGTGATTACCGCGAACGGAGTTACCTCCGAACCTGTGCCGGCAGATGTCGGTACAGCCACGAAGTATGCCTTTTCGCCCATTTTCGGGAATGTATATACGCGCTTTCTGATATCTATGAAGCGCATTGCCATATCCTTGAAATCCGCGTCCGGATGCTCATACAGCACCCACATTATCTTCGCCGCGTCCATTGCCGAGCCGCCGCCTACCGCGATGATGACATCGGGCCTGAATGAATGCATCTGTGCCGCGCCTGCCTGTGCGCTCGCAAGAGTCGGGTCGGGAGCCACATCAAAGAATGTGGTGTGTACTATGCCCATACTGTCCAGCTTGTCGGTTATCGGCTTTGTGAATCCCGCGCCGTACAGGAAGCTGTCTGTTACGATGAACGCTCTCTTCTTGCCCATGACGGTGCCGAGCTCGTCAAGTGCAACGGGGAGGCAGCCCTTCTTTATATACACCTTTTCCGGTGCTCTGAACCAAAGCATATTCTCTCTCCTTGCCGCAA
>JAFPUE010000112.1 GCA_017395555.1 Ruminiclostridium sp.
AATTTCAAGGGTTCGTTAATTCGTTCTTGTCTGCTGTTCAATTTTCAAGGTGCCTCGTATTTACTCGCCCGCTTCGCGTTCTCGTAAATACTCACATTCGCTTGCGCTCATGTGCCGCCGTCGTTCGACAGCTTTAATATTTTACCACAATCTCTTCCACTTGTCAATACCTTTTTTCAAATTTTTTGAAAATTTTTCTTGACCCGGAGCCCTGTTCAAAGACCGGCTCGTGTGGTGGAATGGTGTTATTATATCACGGCTGTCATATTTTGTCAATAGCTTTTTTCAGTTTCTACAATTACGTCATTTTGCAACATTATTATAGCACGCCGATTAGTAATTATTCACTTATGCCGCATTAAAGCAGTTTTGCAGCACTGTAACTGCACATAAAAAAAGCGCACTGCCGTAGCAATGCGCTTTAGTGATACTATTATTATGTCTCGAGATAACCGAAGTTCGACTTACCCGCCTTCTTGATCTTGTACATAGCGTCGTCCGCCTGACCGATGATCTCTTCAACTCTCTTGGTGTTGTCCTTGATAACGGAAATACCGATAGAAACATTGACTGTGAAGTGATCGCCGGAGTCGCTGTCGAAGCCTTCCTTAAGCGTTTTGAGTATCTGCTCGGCAATGACAGACGGATCGTTCATATCGGAATCCTTTATGCACACGATAAACTCGTCTCCGCCGTAACGTCCTACCATACCCTTATCTCCGACTGCATTCTTGATAGTCGTAGCAGTAAAGCGGAGAACCTGGTCACCGGTAGCGTGGCTGTACTGGTCATTGTAGAACTTGAAGTCATCGATATCAACGAACAGGATAGCGAATTCGCTCTTTCTTGCCGCGATAAGCTCGATCTCGTTGTTGATCGCAACCTCGATAGTCTCACGATTGAATACATTGGTGAGCGAGTCGAACGAAGCACGTGCCGTAAGAACATTCTCGCTCTTCTTCGCACGGTCAATATCAACGATAACGCCGACGATCTTTATGGGTTTGCCTTCCTGGTCAAGAATGGACGATGTACGGATAAGAACCCATATATAGTCGCCGTAGATATTCTTGATACGGTATTCGTTGTGCTTGAAATTCTGACCCTTTTCGAGCTTCTGGAGATCGGAGGTGTATCTTTCCGCGTCCTCGGGATGAACCTTACACTTGATAAGGAAGCTGTCCGCGAAGTGATCGGACGGAGCGCGGTAGCTGAACTTCTTGTTGAAGTTGTTGGAGAAGGAAACTTCCTTGGTGGAAAGGTTCCATTCAAATATGATGTTGTCGGACATATCAATGATCGTTCTGTAACGCGACTCACTGACGATGATGTTATCAACGATATCATTGAATACTCGTGCAAGATCGCCGTACTCGTTCTTGGACATTATGTCCACACGCGCGTCGTGATCGCCGCGGCTGATCTTGATAAGTATATCCTGTATTTTGTAGAGGGGCTTGGTAACTGCGATAACCATTATGATGACCGCAACAAGGCAGATTATCACGAGTGCCACGGAAATACCCGTAACGCCGCTGATCGTGGAAGAAGTGTTCTGTACCGCTCTTGCTGTTTCCTGATAAGCAACAGCCTTCCAGCCGCTGCCCGCGGAGGTAGCGTAAGCTACGATAGTACCGTCTGTATTATACTGACTGACAGGTTCGGATGAAGCCGAAAGAACTGCATCCTTATAAGGAGCACACTGTGCGGTAGCGTCGTTCTTGCTGTAATTTCCGCCGTATGTCTCGCCGGCAACGCCTGTTGCTATCGAGTTGAGCGGATCTACTACGAATATGAGACCCTTGGACTGCTTTATGATATTTGCAACACCCGTATTCTTGAATACAAGACCCACGTTGAAGTTGTTGACCTTGCTCTTTACGGAAACGCCGTAAGTTGTCTTGCCGTCCTCATTGAAGAAAACGGGAACATTATCCTGCGCGCCTACTTCGCAAACGCCCGCAGCATTTGTTACCGTATCCGCAACCGCGCCTGCCTTGAGCACGATGTTGTTGCTGCCGTCATATACGACTGCGCTTGTGAGAGTACCGCTGTTCACCAGAGAAGTCAGAGCGTTTTCCGCCTCGGTAAACTCCTTGCTGCCGGAGTTATAGGTTCCGGAAGTGAACTTCTGCAATGCCGGCATAGCTATTATCGTGTTGTATCTCGCTTTGATATCCGCGGTGTACTTGTCAAGTGTATTGGCCTGCATACGCGAAACATCCGAGAGGTACTGATCGAACATAGTCTGCGACGTTGTAGAAAGCTGGAGGTTGAGGAACACGCTGAACGCAGCCATTGTTACAATGAGAAGCAGCGCCGCGATGATAATGAGCTTCATTTTGACTTTCATATCTGTAAAACACTCCAATTCAATGTGATAGTGTGGGTAACCACCATTTAATATATAATATCACAAAAAAAGCAAAATGTAAATGATTTAATAGGATTTTGTAAGTATGACTTAAAAAACCTGTCTTTTTTTGTTGAAATTAACAACACCGGACACAATTGAGAATAGTCAGCAAAAAACTATCCCGTGCGATCGGTGTGCGAACGCACGGGATAAACCTTACATTCCGAAATTCTTTTTGAGATCGTCGGTGAACCGCTTAAGCATATCCGCAAAGCCGCTCTTCTTCTCGTAATTCTTTTCCGTGAGCTGCTCGGAGAATGCGATAAGCGCGTCCTTCTGCTTCTTGTTCAGGTTCTTCGGCACTTCAAGCACGACTTTGACGAGCTGGTCTCCTCTGCCGTCACGCTGTAAGCGCTGAACGCCCTTGCCGCGCAGCCTGAATATCGTATCCGGCTGTGTGCCTGCGGGAACATTGTAGGTAACGTTTCCGTCGATAGTCGGTACGGTAATCTCGTCGCCGAGCACCGCCTGCGAATATGTTATCGGTATCTCCGTCCAGATATCGAAGCCCTTTCTCTCGAAGAGCGGGTCCTTCTTCACAAATATCTTTACGTTGAGATCGCCGCGCTGACCGCCGTTCTGTCCCATATTGCCCTGTCCGGCAACGCGCAGTATCTGTCCGTCATCTATGCCCGCCGGGATATTCACGTTAATGGTCTGCTTCTTCTGCACTCTTCCTGTGCCGCGGCACGACGAACACGGCGTATCTATGGTCTTGCCTCTGCCTCCGCACTTCGAGCAGGTGCGTGTGGACTGCATATTGCCGAACAGCGTGCGCTGCGTGAAGCGTATCTTACCCGTGCCTCCGCACTCGGAGCAGGTCTTGGGCGTGGTACCCGGCTGTGCGCCGTTTCCGTTACAGGTGTCGCACACCTCGGAGCGGTTGACCTCTATTGACGCGGAAACGCCCTTGCACGCTTCCATGAAGCTGATCGTGTAGCTCGTCGAGATATCGGAGCCGCGTCTCGGTGCGTTCGGATTGGAGTCCGAGCGACCGCCGCCAACACCCATTCCTCCGCCGAAGAATGAATCGAATATATCGCCGAGGTCAACACCGCCGTCGAAGCCTCCGAATCCGCCGAAGCCTCCGTATCCGCCTCCTGCGCCTCCGGCACCGTAGGACGGATCTACGCCGGCGTGGCCGAACTGATCGTATCTCTGCCTTTTCTGCGGATCGGAAAGAACATCGTTCGCCTCGTTGACCTCCTTGAACTTCTCGGCAGCCTGCGGGTCATCCGGGTGAAGATCGGGGTGGTACATTTTCGCCATTTTACGGTATGCTTTCTTTATCTCGTCTTCCGAAGCACCCTTCTGTATGCCGAGGACTTCATAATAATCACGTTTTTCCGCCATACTTACCTCCGGTAAAAATGAATAGTGAATAATTGTGGAGCGGACACAAGGTGTCCGCCTTTTCTAATACCGATTTCCTATCAATGATTTGATAATGATCCGGTACAAGTCTAATCACGATACGTTCAGACTATCCACCGTTTTAATAAACAGCATTGTGCCGCCGGGAAATATCCCGACAGCACCCTGCTTCGTTATAGGAACTTTATCAGTTAGCGTCCTTGTAATCCGCGTCAACGATGTTGTCGTCGGGGTTGCCGCCCATAGAGCTTGTTCCCTGTCCCTGTACATCGGGACCTGCAGCTCCGGGCTGTGCGCCTGTCTGCTGATATACTCTCTGCGCTACCTCGTAGAATGCCTTCTGGAGCTCATCCTTCGCGTTCTTGATAGCGTTGATGTCGCTGCCCTTGAGTGCTTCCTTGAGAGCGTCGAGCTTCGGGTTCACAGCGTCCTTGTCAGCCTGTGTTACCTTGTCGCCGAAGTCGTTCATCGACTTCTCTACCTGATATACCATCTGATCGGCCTCGTTGCGCGCGTCGATCTCTTCCTTCTTCTTTGCGTCCTCGGCAGCATACGCTTCGGCATCCTTGACCGCGCGGTCAATATCTTCCTTGCTCATATTCGTGGAAGCGGTGATGCTGATGTGCTGCTCCTTGCCGGTGCCGAGATCCTTTGCGGATACGTTGACGATACCGTTCGCGTCTATATCGAAGGTGACCTCGATCTGCGGTACGCCTCTCGGAGCGGGAGCGATGCCGTCGAGACGGAAGGTGCCTATGGACTTGTTGTCCTTCGCAAATTCACGCTCGCCCTGTAAGATGTTGATATCAACGCTGGGCTGGTTATCAACGGCTGTGGAATATACCTGTGTCTTCTTTGTCGGGATAGTTGTGTTTCTCTCGATCATTCTCGTGCAAACGCCGCCGAGTGTCTCAATACCGAGTGACAGAGGCGTTACATCGAGCAGCAGGAGTCCCGTTACTTCCTTGTTGAGAACGCCGCCCTGGAGCGCTGCGCCCATAGCTACGCACTCGTCGGGGTTGATGCCCTTGAACGGCTCCTTGCCGAGATAGTTCTTTACCGCGTCCTGAACGGCGGGAATTCTTGTCGAACCGCCTACGAGCAGTATCTTGTCGATCTCGTTGAGCTTCAGTCCGCTGTCGCTTACAGCCTGCTTCAGCGGTCCCATTGTAGCTTCTACAAGGTCTGCGGTGAGTTCGTTGAACTTTGCTCTTGTGAGCGTTACGTTCAGGTGCTTCGGACCGGTAGCGTCAGCCGTGATATACGGGATATTTACGTTTACGGAAGTCGAGTTTGAAAGTGCGATCTTCGCCTTTTCAGCTTCGTCCTTAAGTCTCTGCATAGCGAACTTGTCGTTGCGCAGATCGGTTCCGTCGCTCTTCTTGAACTCGGATACGAGGTAGTCGATGACTCTCTGGTCAAAGTCGTCGCCGCCGAGACGGTTGTTGCCGGCGGTAGCGAGAACTTCCTGAACGCCGTCGCCTATCTCGATAACGGATACATCGAATGTACCGCCGCCGAGGTCATAAACGACGATCTTCTGATCGTTCTCCTTGTCTATGCCGTAAGCGAGAGCCGCCGCCGTAGGCTCGTTGATGATTCTGTGAACCTTAAGACCCGCGATCTGACCGGCATCCTTTGTTGCCTGACGCTGGGAGTCGGTGAAGTAAGCGGGAACTGTGATTACCGCGTCGGTTACCTTCTCGCCGAGGTAGCTTTCAGCCTCGGTCTTGAGCTTCTGGAGTATCATCGCGGATATTTCCTGCGGTGTGTACTTCTTGCCGTCGATATCTACCTTGTAATCGCTGCCCATGTGGCGCTTGATGGAGATTATCGTTCTTTCGGGGTTTGTTACTGCCTGGTTCTTTGCGAGCTGACCTACAAGTCTCTCGCCGTCCTTTGTGAATGCAACAACGGAAGGAGTTGTTCTGCTTCCCTCGCTGTTTGTGATGACGGTAGCTTCGCCGCCTTCAATAACGGATACGCACGAATTGGTGGTTCCTAAGTCGATTCCTATGATCTTTGCCATAACAGTTGCCTTCTTTCTTTTATTTTATGCATTGATTAACTTGTTCTGCGCCGGCATTGCTGCCGGCTGTCTGCCGTGCGGGTGAACTACTGCGCAACGGAGACCATTGCGAAACGCAGCACCTTGCTGCCTATACGGTAGCCGTTCTGGAATACCGTGACGATCTTTCCGCTCTCGTGATCCGCGCTTTCAACCTGCTGCACCGCCTGATGCATCGACGGGTCAAAATCCTCTGCCGGAACCTTCTCGACGCCGAGCTTTTCAAGCGTTTCGTTGAATGAATCGTATATCATCTGCACGCCCTTTTTGTAGCTCTCGTCCGAGCATTCCGCCGCGAGCGCTCTTTCGAGGTTGTCGAGCACCGGAAGGAACTCGCTCACCACCCTCGCGGTGATATCCGGCATCATCTCCGTCTTTTCCTTCGCGGTACGCTTGCGGTAGTTGTCGTACTCCGCCATATTGCGCATCAGCTGATCCTTGAGCGCCGCGATCTGAGCATCCTTCGGATCCTCTTTCGCTTCCTCCGCGGGTTCCACGGTGACTTCGGCAGCTTCAGCTTCCTCCACTTTCTCCGCGGTCTCCTCGTTCAGTATCTCCTCGTCTTTTTCACTCAACTTCTTCTTCCTCCTTTTCATCGGTAAAATCATCTCCTTCCGAACCGTTTCCTTCCCGTGACAGAAGGTCACTTACTTTATCGGTGAAATACTCTATATAAGGAATGATCTTCTTATATTCAAGCCTCATGGGTCCTATGACCCCGAAGCCGCCCGCGTTCTCGCCGCCCTTGCTGAATGTTCCGGTTATCATGCTCGAATTGGAAATGACGAATGTGTCGTTTTCCTGCCCGAACAGTACGTTGATACCGGAGAAGGTGCTGTCGAACGCCTTTGTGAGCTCCTCTTTCCTCCTCAATACCGCCGCGATCTCTGTTCCTTTGAGCTCGCTGCACTCGATAAGGTTTTCCTCGCCCTCGATGCGCACGCTCTCGTTCATCATATCCGCCGAGAGCTCCGCAATGCCTTTGAGCAGCGGCGAAAGCGTTATCATATAGCTTCCGAGCGCCGCAGAAAGATTGTCGATATACGCGTCGGAAAGCTCCGTGAGGTTTAGTCCCTGCAGGTTATTGTTCGCGAAATCGCGGAAGAAATCCATCTGCTCGTGCGTGAGATCGAAGGACAGCCTGCACACGCGGTTCTTTACGCCGCCGCCTGACGTCATCATCATCAGGACGTACATCCTGCGCCCGGAAGGTATTACCTCGACTTTGGTGATAACGGAAAACTTGTTCGAGTCGTTTGCCGAGACGATCGCGCATTTTGTGATATCCGCGAGCGCTCTTGCGGCATTCTCGATTATGACCTCGTCGGTCATACCCTCCATATCCTCGAAGATACGGTCTATCTGCTGCCTGTCGGCTTCGGGGATCTGCTTTTCCGCGAGCCTGCTTATATAAAGCCGCAGCCCTTTGTATGTGGGGACGCGTCCCGCAGAAGTGTGCGGGTGTTCGAGCAGCCCCTGCTGTTCGAGCGAAGCCATTTCGTTGCGGATAGTGGCGGATGACACCTGAATATCGAGGAGCTCCTGCACCGCCTTTGACCCGATAGGTTCGCCGGTGCGGATATACTCGTCTACGATGACATCGAGTATCTTGTACGCTCTTCTTTCCACTTTCCCGCCTTCTTTCCTCGCTTTGCGTCCGGGCTTTCTTAATTTTAGCAGTCTTTATTTCCGAGTGTTAGCACTCTATCTCTCCGAGTGCTAAACATACTATATCACTTTTTCTCCCGGTTGTCAATAGTTTTTGCAAATTTTTTTATTTTTATTTGACGGACAGCCACGGCAACAGCATTTACTTTTTCAGCCGGCAAAACTCTGAACCCGCCGGGAATCGGCGGAGAAGATACTTCTCCGTGCAGTCCTCCCGCCCGACTACTCTGAGGGCACCAATCAAAGCTATCCAATAGAAGAGATGCACCGGTGACTCGAAGAGAGGCGGGCGGGAGGCGGCTTGACGGCTGCTTTTATTCGCGCTTCGTGCGCGCTTTTGGCAGCCGTCTCAATGCGTCCTGCATTGACCTTTGGTTACTTTCCGTCGCTGCAGACGGAAAGTAACTCGCCACGCAGGCAGGGAACCGCAAAAGAAAAGCAAAACTTCTCGCGGGCGAAATGAACAAAAAGTAAATTCTTTTGCCGTTTACAGACAACCTTCCGGATTGACTTTGAAACGCATTTATGATATAATGAGCACAGCAAATCTTCTCAGAACGAACGGAGGCATTGATATGAAAGATTTTCTCGAACTCGCAAAGGCAAGATACTCTGTCCGCGGATTTGACGGCCGTGACATTCCCGATGAGGACATCGGCAAAATAATCGAAGCCGGCATCGCCGCCCCCACCGCCGTTAATTACCAGCCGATAAAGATATGGGTATTCAGAAGCGAGGAAGCGCGCAAAAAGCTGCTTTCCTGCACAAAAATGAAATTCATTGAACCCGCAAAGGTCATCTTCGCGATAGGCGCAGACCCGTCCACGGCATGGGTTCGCCCGTTCGACAGCAAGAACTTTGCCGATGTTGACGCAGCTATCGTTATAACGCACATGATGCTTGAGATCCACGAGCTCGGCTACGGCTCGACGTGGATAGGTCACTTCGACGTTAATGCCCTCGCGGAGCTTTTCCCGGAGACAAGCGGATACAACATGATCGGCTTGCTGCCGGTAAGCGGGATAGATATGGCTCCGTCGGAGCGCCACTCCAAACGCAAGCCCGTATCGGAGATAGTAACGGAACTATAAATAAATAGTCTATAAAACGTATGTCGGTTTCGGCATACGTTTTTCATTAGCTTTCAATTGACAAAATACGTGATTTGTTATATAATAAATTATGTATTTGCATTTTCAGATAATTTCCGGAAAGGGGGTCATAGAATGAAGCGGGCATTGCATAAAAGCGCGTTCAGAGAGATACGCTCGACTATGAGCAGATTTCTTTCCATATTCGGCATAGTCGCGATAGGTGTCGGCTTCTTCTCCGGCATAAGAGCCGCTGCGCCCGATATGCGCAAGACCTCCGACTCGTATTATACAAAGACTAACCTTATGGATCTGCGTCTCGTCTCTACCTACGGCTTTGACGGGAATGACCTTGAAGCGCTTCGGGATATCCCCGGAGCAACGGTTTACCCCTCATACTACACCGACGTGATCGCGAACACGGAGGGGCATTCTCCGACTGCGGCAAGAGTATTCTCGCTTTCGGACGCGCTGGTCAACGATATAAACGTGATACGCCTCACGGAAGGAAGAATGCCTGCAAACGAGCATGAGTGCCTTCTCAATTCGTCGAGCTTCAGGAGCGGTCTGCCGATAGGCACGAAGATCAGCTTCACGGACAACGAGGGCGGGCTTCCGGACAAGATGATGAACGTGTTCGAGTACGAGGTCGTCGGGAAATGCCTGTCGCCAATGTACATAGACAAGTCCAGCCACGGCAGCACCCAGATCGGTAACGGCTCGATAGATGCGGCGTACTATATCCCGGAGCAGAATTTCACGGTTGAGTACAACACGGAGGTGTATCTGCGATTTCCGGCGCTCGCGCAGTTCAACTGCTACGAGGACGACTACAAGGCGCGTATAGATGAGATAACCGACGCGCTCGAACCGATAGCGGACACCCGCTCGGAGGAGCGCTTCACCGATATAAAGAAGGAAGCGGACGAGAAGATAGCCGACGGCGAGAGGGAGCTTGCGGACGCGGAAAAAGAAGCGGACGAGAAGATAGCCGACGGTGAGAGGGAGCTTGCGGACGCTAAAAAGCAGCTCGACGACGCGAAGAAGGAGCTCGACGACGGCGAGCGCGAGATAAGCGAGAACGAACAGAAGCTCGAAGACGGCAAAGCGGAGCTTGAAAAGGCAAAGACCGACATTGCCGACGGTGAAAGACAGATCGCCGAGAACGAGAAAAAGCTGAACGACGGCAAAGCGGAGCTTGAAAAAGCGAAACAGGAGCTTGAAGACGGCGAAAAGCAGATCGCCGAGAACGACAAGAAGCTCGCGGACGCGGAAAAGCAGCTCAACGACGCGAAGAAGGAAATAGACGACGGCGAGAAGCAGATCGCCGAGAACGAAAAGAAGCTGAACGACGGCAAGACCGAGCTTGAAAAGGCGAAACAGGAGCTTGAATACGGCGAAAAGGAGATATCCGATAACGAGAAAAAGCTGAAAGACGGCAAGGCCGAGCTTGACAGCGCCCAAAAACAGATCGAGGACGGCGAGCGCCAGATACAAAACGGCGAAAGACAGCTCAGCGATGCCAGGAAAAAGCTCGATGCCGCAAAGGCCGAGATAGAATACGGCGAAAAACAGATCACTCTGAACGAAAAGAAGATAGCCGACGGAAAAATAGAGCTTGAAGAAGCCAAAAGAGAGATAGAATACGGCGAAAGTCAGATAGCCTATAACGAAAAGCTGCTTGCGGACGGAAAGAAGCAGCTCGACGAAGCAAAGGCGCAGATAGATGCCGGCGAAATGGTGATAGACTATTTTGAGGATCTTATCTGTAAAGGCGAGGATAAGCTCGCGGAGCTGGAGGAAAAGCTCGCCCGCGCGAAGCAGTTCTTCCCGGAAACAACTGCATACCTTCTCGAAAAGATAGATGAGGTAAAGGCGGAGATAAACGGCTATAAATCGCAGCTCGCGGAAAAGCGCGCGGAGCTTGAAGACGGAAAGGCGCAGTACGAAGCCGGACTTGCGGAATACAACAACGGCGTAAGTCAGCTCGAATCCGCGAAAATAAAGATCAAAAACGGAAAAGCCGCATACGACAAGGGCGTAAGCGATCTTGCGGACGGCGAAAAACAGCTTAACGATGCGAAGAAGAAGCTCGCGGACGGCAAGCGGGAATACGAGTCGGGACTGGCACAGTACAATGCCGGCGTAAATGAGCTCAACAACGCCAAAACACAGCTGTCTGTCGCAAAGTTGCAGTACGAAGCGGGACTGAAAGAATACAACAGCGGCGTGCAGCAGCTCGAAGACGGTAAAAAGCAGCTTGAAGACGGCTGGGACAAATACAACGACGGTGTTAAGGAGCTCGAAGACGGCGAAAAACAGCTCGAAGACGCGAAGGAACAGCTTGCGGACGGAAAAGCCGAGTATGAGAAGGGGCTCTCCGAGTACCTTGACGGTAAAAAGCAGCTCGACGAGGCGAAGGAAAAGCTCGCGGACGGCAGAGCCGAATATGAGAAAGGGCTTGACGAGCTTAACGACGGCGAAAGAAAGCTGACCGACGCGAAGATATCTCTCGCGGACGGAAAAGCCGACTACGCGGGCGGTCTGATCGACGTGTACGACGGCGAAAAGCAGCTTGCCGAGGGCAAGGAAAAGCTCGCGGACGGCAGAGCCGAGTACGAGGAAGGATTGCAGAAATACGCGGACGGCGAAAAGGAGCTCGAAGAGGGCAAGGCGGAAGCCCGCGAAAAGATCGACGACGCAAAGCGGCAGCTTGCCGACGCGAAGGAAGAAGTCGAAAACCTGAAAAAGCCGGAATGGTATGTCTTCTCACGAACCGACAATCCCGGATACACCGAGTACGGCGAAAATTCCGAGAGAATAAACAACATCTCGAAGGTATTCCCGGTGTTCTTCATACTTGTCGCGGTGCTGGTATGCCTCACCACAATGTCGAGAATGATAGAGGAACAGCGCGTGCAGATAGGTACGCTGAAAGCCCTCGGCTATTCGGACCGGGATATAATATTTAAGTATATGTTCTACGCGGTATCAGCTACCGTGACCGGCTCTGTGATAGGCAGCATTATCGGTATGTTTATATTCCCGATGGTCATACTGTCCGCGTACACCATGCTGTATGAGCTCCCCGATCCTGTGATCGAGCTCGATCCGGTGACCGGTATCCTGTCAACGCTGGTGTTCACCGCCGCTGTCGCATTGACGGTATGGCTCACGGCGCGCAGCTCTCTGAAAGAGGAAGCTGCGCAGCTTATGAGACCCAAGACCCCGAAGCTCGGAAAGAGGATACTGCTCGAATATGTGACCCCGATCTGGAAACGGTTCAATTTCAGCGCGAAGGTCACCGCTCGAAACCTGTTCAGATACAAGCGCAAGATGCTTATGACCGTTATCGGCATTTCCGGCTGCACTGCCCTGCTCGTTACCGGTTTCTCGCTGTATGACAGCATAAACGATATCGTATCCAAGCATTTCGGAGAACTGCTGTATTACGACGGAATAGTCGTATATAACGCCGAAAACTATCCCGAATCGGCGGGTGAAGCGGAGAAGATACTTTCCTCGCACGGCGACTCCATGCGCATATATCAGAAGCTCGTAACGATCAGCGCAAACGACAAGAACGTGAGCGCGTACATCGTCGTACCGTCCCAGCCGGAAAAATTCACGGACTTCATAGTCCTGCGCGATCGCGTCTCCGGAAAGGGATATTCGCTTTCCGACGGCGACATTTACATTGACGAGAAATCCTCGCTGCTGCTCAAAAATATCGGAGCAGGCGACGATATGGAGATATCGCTCTCGGACACGCAGAAGCGCACCGTGAAGCTCACTGCGTACTTTGAGAATTACCCGAACCACTATGTGTATATGACGGAGAACACATACAGGAGCATCTTCGGAGAGGATCCGAAGTACAATACCGTTTATTTCAGGCACGATGTCGGCGAGGAAGGCGAGGACGCGCTCGCGCAGCAGCTCCTCAGCGTTGACGGCATACTGAACGTATCGTTCAACTCGTCCGCCGCCGGTTCCTTCCGTAAACTGCTCGAACCGCTGGATTATGTGATCGTCGTGATAATCGCGGCTGCCGGTCTTCTCGCGTTCGTTGTAATGTATAACCTCACGAACATCAACATCACCGAGCGAATACGCGAGATCGCTACGCTCAAAGTCCTCGGCTTCTATGACGGAGAGGTTGACAGCTACATATTCAGGGAAAACATACTGCTCTCTCTTCTCGGAACGGGTGTCGGGCTCGTGCTCGGCAAATTCCTTGCTAACTTCGTAATAGTGACCGCGGAGGTTGACCTTGTTATGTTCGGCAGGAATATATACCCGCTGAGCTATATCCTCGCGGCGGCAGTGACCATGCTGTTTTCGTTTGCGGTAACGATCGCGATGCACCGCAGGCTGAAAAACATCAACATGATCGAAGCCCTCAAATCAGTGGAATGATCTTTTATCCCAATAAATACAGGAGATGAGACATATGGAAGATATTGCAGAAACAATAGAAACCACAGCCGAGGAAGCCGTGACCGCAGAAGAAGCTGCCGCGGCTGAAACGGACGCGGAAACGCAGCCCGCAGAGCTCACAGCGGAGGGCGAACAGCCGGAGACCGGCGAACCGGGAAAAAAGAAAAAGCGCAAACGCCCGAAAAAAGATATTTTTAATTTCACGAAGGACATATGGTACCGCGGTCCGCTGTCATACAGGCACTTAAAGCTGCTGGGCTGGGTGTGCATCGTCATTTCACAGATCGCTGTCGTCGAAGGTCTCAAACAGCGCACCTACGGCATCGGCAACGAGTTCTTCCTGAACAGGCAGACGGTTGATATGATCTCCGGCGCGGCGCTGCCGCTGCTGCTGATATCCATATTCGCGTTCCTGCTCAAAAAGCGCGACAACTACCGCAACGCACTGATCATTTACGGTTCGCTGACCGTCGGCATCGCGGGATTGTTCCTGCTCATATATGAGCGCTACATACTCGGCTGTACCGAGGCATTCCTGCACGTTTCTCACGCGGAAGCCGCCGATTATCTGCACCAATACCTGTATGATCTCGAAGACTACAAAGGCTTCTTCGCCTTCAACATATTCATCGACATCTTCCTCTGTACGCTCGTAATGTTCTTCCTCGACTACACCCCGAAGAAGTTCTTCACGGGAAAGAAGCTTTATATATTCCGGGCGCTTGTGGTGCTCCCCATGGCATACGAGGTGGCGTGCATCATCGTAAAGGTAATGGCGTCGGATCACCTTATATCTCTGCCGATGTGGCTGTCGCCGTTCCTGACGACAAAGCCGCCTATAAGTCTGGTAATGTTCCTGTCTATCGTGCGTTTCATAAGGATACGCGAGAAGGAATTCTATGAGACCGGCAGAACACCCGAGCAGTTTCGCAGCTACGTCGCCACAAACAGGAACTCGCTGCGTTTCTCCACTCATCTGATCGTCATCATTCTCGTTTACTCGCTGATAGATCTGATATGTCTCGTATTTTTCACCGCAATACATATCGTTATCATGAATTACCCGAATATCGGCGAATTTACAACGGAGAAAGCATATCTGGCGCTGGAAAGAGTTTACGGCTGGGGCTTCGGCGGCACGGCGAGCATGGCTGACCTTATACCGATAGTGCTGCTGTTCTCATATACAAAATCCCACAAGATACCGTTAGTTGACACTGCGATCCCGATCGTGGGCTTCATCGCGATAGCTATAGTATATATCGACGGCTTGTTCCAGATATTTATGTGCTCGCTCGACAAGATCAACGACAAGCTGCTTGAGCTGCTGCCGTATTTAGTGGAGGTCTGATGACACGACATGGAAAATGTTAGGAAAAAGAACTCCCGGCTCAGAATGCTGACCCGTGCGCTCGAAACAACTGTCGATATAACCGCGCTTGCGTTCGCGCTGAGACTTCTGGTGGATGTAAGCAGGTCAAGGGAACCGGAATTTCAGAACGTTCTTGAAGTCATCGCGCTGATTGCCGGCTCCTGCTTTCTCGGTGCCGTGAATACCGGCAAAACCAACAAGCTCGAATTTGCCAAATATATCATAAACGGCATACTGTTCACTGTGGGCAGCGTTCTGATGCTTACCTTTCAGGAATACGGATTCGCGATGACAATGGTTTTTGTGATATATATGTTTTCCCTGATGATCGCAAACATATTCTCGATAATCAAAAAGCCTCGCGCGGCAAATATCGTCATACAAGCCATTTTTATAACGTTATGGACACTTCTGGTGTATTGCGTGATATGCAGCGCCGAGGAAGGCGGTCAGCTCTGGGCTATGTCGTTCGGAATAATGATACCGGTGCAGATGCTCATCCGCGTCACACGCCTTTCGTTCGCGCACATCAGATTTGACATACTCGCAAAGGTCATACGCCGTTCCATGGCAGTCGAGATACTCTCGGGACTTATGATACTTGTTGTGTCGTTCTCCTTTGCGCTGTCTATGATAGAGCCGAGCATGGAGACATATTCCGACGCGCTGTGGTACTGCTTCGCGATAGTGACCACGATAGGCTTCGGAGATGTAACCGCGATAACGCCGCTGGGCAGAGTGCTTTCGGTAATACTCGGTCTATACGGCATCATCGTAGTATCGTTGATAACCTCCGTTATCGTAAACTTCTATTCGGAAATGAACAGGAACGGCAAAACCGACATCGGCGCTGATAATAAAAACTTGCCGGTGTCCGTGGAAAGTGACGATACGGAAAAAAAGGCCGAATGACAGGAGCCGCACGAAAGCTCCGGATAAAAGCACTGCAAAGCCGCAGGTTTTGCAGTTAAATATAAAGGCATGTTATTATTTGAGGAGGTTTTACAATGAAATTGAGAAAATTGCTCGGCAGGATAGCAATGTCGGCGGCAGCGCTCTGCCTTTCCGCGACGCTCTCCGTCACATCGTTCGCCGCCAATCCGGAAAATCTTCCGAATAACGGAAACGGCAACAACGGTCAGCAGCAACAGGAGCAGGAACAAGGACAAGGACAGGGACAACAAAGCTCCGGTTCTCAGGGTGCGCCTTCATCGGACTCATACATGACCATACACTTTTTCTATCTTCCGAACTCAGGCGCAGGCGGGAAAATGTCTGATCAGACAGCCCGGAAAAACAGCACATACACTCTGCCGAAATGCACTTTCTCCGCCCCGGCGGGAATGGAGTTTGCAGGCTGGGTGACAAACGATTATGTAAGTCAGCCGGGCAGCGACATTCATCTCGACAACCGCAATGATTATTATCTCCAGGCGATATTCGAGGAGACCGGCGATTTCGTTGAGGTCACATACGATAACGCACTGAGCGGTGCGCGCAACGAAAAAAGGATCGTCAGAACAAAACGCACCAATGATGAAATAAAGCTCCTCGATGGAGATATATTCACTCCCGCAAACTCGGATTACGGTTTCGGCGGCTGGGATCTCGGAAGCGCCAACGGCGGCGTATATAAGGCAGGCGCAACTGCAAAGATCAACGCCAAGATCACCGAACTGACCGCGACCGCGAAATGGAATTCCAAGAAAGATATCTCCAGATGCGTCATAGACGTCCGCAACGAGGCATACGACGCTGCGGACTGGCACGTATGGAATTTCATCTACAACGGAAAGCCTATCGAACCGTATTTTGTCGTCAGTCTGGACAGCAGGGAGCTCACAAAAGACAAGGACTATACCGTTGAATATTCAAACAACATCAACGTCGGAAGTAAGGCTCTTATCACGGTAAAGGGTATAGGAGCTTATACCGGAACGGCAAAGCAATACTTCACCATAAAGCCTTTTGACCTGACAAAAGCGTCGGATGGCGAATACAAAAAAACTTACCGCTTAAATATCGTCGCAGACGCACATACTCCGCAGAACAGATTCTACTATTCCGGAAAAAAGAACGGTCCCGATGTTTATGTGGACTTTTCGTTCGGCAAGACAAAATACAGTATCCCGTTATCCGATTTCAAAATATCAAACGCAACGGCTGTAAAAGCGGGCGGTTACAAAGTTAAGCTGAAAGCCAAGGGCGAGAATGTCGTTAACGGAACGCTCTATGTACCCTATTATATTGTGCCTGCCGAAACACCGAAAATAAAAAGCGCCGAGAAAACCACATGGGAAAAAGCAACCGAAATAAGGATCACTTTTGAAGATCCGAAATATGAAAAGGTAAAGATAGTGGTTTCCGAACAGAAGAATTTCAACAACAGCACATCCTATATTAAAACTATCAATTCAAAAACAAATTCCCTCACATTCTGTCCGACAGTCTCCTCAAAAGCTGAATATGTTTACTTACAGGCTTACTATTATGTAAACAATGCGACAGGCGATCCGGGCGGAACAGCCGCGGTAAATGTAAAGGTGCCGAAGCAGCATATAACATACGCGGGTATCGTAAGCAGCGGAAGTGCAAAGGGTCAGTTGCGTGTTGATTTTGACAAGATCACAAAGGTGCTTAATAAGGTAGAGGTACAGATCTCGCTGAGCAAAGTATTCGGTGATGACGAGACGCTCTCGTATATAGTAAGCGGGACCGGAGTTTCTTCCAAATTTATCAAGCTCGACAAGATATGGGATAATGTAACAAAGTATATCAGAGTACGGTATGTTTCCGACGGCTATTACGGCGCATGGAGCGACGTTAAGACAGTAAAATAATGAAAAAAACCGCTGAATGTTAAATCATTCAGCGGTTCTTTTTATGATCTTTTCCCGCAATCTCTGCGGCACTCCGTACAGCTCCCGCAGCAGGTCTTGCCGCGCTTTACAGCCCTTATCCGGAAGATTATTGCCGCGGCAACGGCTGCGACGATCAGCACAATGAGTATTATATCAACAATATTCATAAATACAACACCTTTTCAAATACGTCCGCCGCCAAAACGGCACCGAAAGGAACGCGGCGATAAAAAAGACAAAAGGGACACTCCAATTATTCATTATTAATTCAAGCCCCGCCGAGAAGCGTACCTATGAAATGAACGATAAACGCTGCGAGCCACGCGATCGCGCACTGCCACAGCACAACGAATATCGCGTATCTGTATCCGAGCTCGCGCTTGATCGAGGCTATTGCGGCAACACAGGGTGTGTAAAGAAGCGAGAACACGAGAAACGACGCCGCGGTGAGGGTGGTCATTACGGTCTCGATGCCGCCGGTATAAAGTATCTCAAGCGTCGAAACAACGCTCTCCTTCGCCATAAATCCGGTAACAAGCGCAACAAGCATCTGCCAGTCACCGAGCCCTATCGGAGCCATAACGGGCGAAAGTATGCCCGCAGCGGCGGCAAGTATGCTGCTTCCGGGATCATCCGTGAGCTTCATCGACAGATCGAAGCTCTGCAAGAACCATATCGCAAGCGAAGCTACGAGTATAACCGTGAACGCCCTCTGCAAAAAGTCCTTCGCCTTGTCCCACATCAGGTGCGCAACATTTTTCACTCCCGGCATACGGTAGTTCGGCAGCTCCATTACGAACGGCACCGCCTCGCCCTTGAACTTCGTTCCCTTGTACAGCAGCGCGGCGAGTATCGCAAGCACTACTCCGAGAACGTACAGTCCTATGTATATCAGCCAGCCGATATCCGGAAAAAGCGCGTCTATCACAAACGCGTATATCGGCATCTTCGCCGAACAGCTCATGAACGGTGTCAGAAGTATCGTCATCTTTCTGTCGCGCTCACTCGGCATGGTGCGTGTCGCCATTACCGCCGGAACGGAGCAGCCGAAGCCTATCAGCATCGGGACAATGCTTCTGCCGGAAAGTCCGATCTTTCGCAGCAGCTTATCCATGAAGAATGCCACACGCGCGATATATCCGCTGTCCTCAAGGATAGAGAGGAAGAAGAACATCGTCACGATAACGGGCATGAAGCTGAGCACGCTGCCAACGCCCTCGAACAGACCGCCCACGACAAGCCCGTGAATGACATCGTTCACGTGTGACCTTGTAAGAGCCTCGTCAACAAGCCCGGTCAGGCTTCCGACGCCGAGCTCGATAAGTTCCTGCAAAAACGCGCCGATAACGTTGAACGTAAGGAACGATATCAGCATCATTATTATCAGGAACAACGGTATCGCCGTGTATTTGCCGGTGAGTATGCGGTCTATCTTACGGCTCCGGATATGCTCGCGGCTCTCGCGCGGCTTTATCACCGAACGCTCGCAGAGGTTGAATATGAAGGAAAAGCGCATATCCGCGATCGCCGCGTTTATGTCGAGCCCGCTTTCCGCTTCCGTCTGCCTTACGATATGCCCGATAGTCTCCTGCTCGTTGGCATCCAGCCCAAGGCGCTCTGTTATAAGCGAGTCGCCCTCGGCAGCCTTGCTCGCGGAAAACCTCAGCGGCAGCCCCGCTTTCTCGGCATGGTCTTCGATAAGGTGCTCGATACTGTGCATACAGCGGTGTACTGCGCCGTTCTTGTGCCGCTTGTCGCAGAGATCGCGCGGCTCCGGCTTTTCGCGGTAATACGCGATATGAACCGCGTGCTCGATAAGCTCCTCGATACCCTCGTTCTTAGCCGCGGATATCGGCACCACCGGCACGCCGAGCAGGCTTTCCATTTTGTTTACGTCAACGCCGCCGCCGTTCGCTGTCAGCTCGTCCATCATATTCAGCGCGACAACGACGGGTATATCCATTTCAAGGAGCTGGTAGGTAAGGTAAAGATTGCGCTCTATATTTGTCACATCGACAATGTTGATTACCGCGTGGGGCTTCTCGTCGAGCACGAAATTACGGGAGACTATTTCCTCGCTGGTGTACGGCGACATCGAGTAAATACCGGGCAAGTCGGTGATAACGCAGTCCGGGTGACCGATTATCGTACCGTCCTTTCTGTCAACGGTAACGCCGGGGAAATTCCCGACGTGCTGATTTGAGCCGGTAAGCCGGTTGAACAGCGTGGTCTTGCCGCTGTTCTGGTTGCCGACGAGCGCCATTTTTATCACGGTTCCTTTAGGGAGCGGATCGCCGCTGCCCTTGGGGTGGAATCTTCCGCCCTCACCGAGACCGGGGTGTTCCGAAGCAAACATGGTCTTTGCCGTGCTGCCGGAAGTTTTTTTCTTTTCGGGAACAGGCTCTCCGGGCTTTCTCACCTGTGCCTGTATTTTTTCGGACAGCGGCGAGACCTCGATCTGTGCCGCGTCGTCAAGGCGCAGCGTCAGCTCGTAGCCATGCAGCCGCAGCTCCATCGGGTCTCCCATAGGCGCGAACTGCATGAGCGTGATCTCAGCTCCGGGTATCACGCCCATATCGAGAAAGTGCTGGCGCAGAGCACCGCTTCCCCCGACTTTTTCAATCCTGACCGTCTGACCGATATCGGTATCTCTCAAAGTCATAAATGGCTGTCTCCTTTTGTTCCGGGTGGTATATTATTCGTGCAGCGAATACTTCACATCTATATCCATTATTTCTATCATTGCCTGCACGACTTTAGGGTCAAACTGCGTGCCGCTGTTTTTGAGCATCTCGGCGCGGATAACGTCCTGCGGGAGGTACTGCCGGTAACTGCGGTTTGATGCCATAGCGTCATAGCTGTCCGCGACGGCGATTATCCGAACGAAGAACGGTATATCCTCACCGGCGATCCCGTCGGGGTAGCCCTCGCCGTTGTAGTATTCGTGGTGCCAGCGGGCAGCCATAGCGAGCTCCGGCATTGTGCTTATCTCCGAGAGTATATCGTACCCGACAATGGGGTGGTTTTTCATAATCAGATATTCCTCATCTGTAAGTCCGGAGGTCTTGCTTATAAGGTCATGCGGAACACCGATCTTTCCTATGTCATGAAGCAGTCCCATATAGTATATATCATCCTGCTCATCGTCGGAAAAGCCGAGCTTTCGAGCTATCATTCTCGAATATATTGCCACGCGCTCGGAATGACCGTTGGTATATTTATCCTTTGCGTCTATCGTCCTCGCGAGTGCTTCAAGGACCTGCGTAATAAGGAGCTTGTCGCGTTTATCCGAAGATACTTCTTCTGCGGCTTCTGTATGTTTTTTTATCTTGTCCATAATATTTCTCCGTTCTGTCTGCCGATAGAATACCAAGATAATTATACCACAAACCGTATGATAATTCAATACAAAATCGCATTTTCTTTTGACCGTCCCGGCACATTTGAAACAGCATTTACTTTTTCGGACAACAAAGCTCCGAATCCGCCGCGAATCGGCGGAGCAGAGACTTCTCCGTGCAGTCCTCCCGCCCGACTACTCTGAGGGCACCAGTCCAAGCTATCCGATAGAAGAGAGCCTCCGGTGACTCGAAGAGAGGCGGGCGGGAGGCGGCTTGACGGCTGCTTTTATTCGCGCTTCGTGCGCGCTTTTGGCAGCCGTCTCAATGCGTCCTGCATTGACCTTTGGTTACTTTCTGCCGCTGGAGGCAGAAAGTGACTCGCACCGCAGGTAGAGAATGACAAAAGGAAAGCATAACTATTCGCGGGCGAAACGAAACAAAAAGTAAATGCTTTTGTCTCGTAAAAATCTAGAAAAAAGGTTGAAAAAATCCGCACTTTATGATATAATAATATGATAAAAACATTTCACGGAGGTACGGAATGAACCTGTTGTATCTGCTTCGTCCAAAGGACGAGATAACATACATAAGCTCCGCCGCCACAGTACGGCAGGGACTCGAAAAGCTGCGCGTCCACGGCTATACCGCCATACCCGCGGTAAACAAGGCGGGAGAATACGCCGGTACCGTGAGTGAGGGCGATTTCCTGTGGGCTATCTACGAGAAGGGCTCTCCGGAAGCGCTCGAAAAAATGCCGATCTCGGAGATAATCCGCTCGAAGCGCGACAAAGCCGTGACCGTGAGCGCGGATATGGACGAGCTGCTGTACCTGATAATGGAGCAGAACTTCGTCCCTGTGACCGACGATCGCGGGAAATTCATAGGGATAGTGACCCGCCGCGACATTATAAAATATTTCTACGACAAAGAACAGAAGGAAAGGAACAGCTCCGATGAATGAAAAAATAAAGCTGCTTACGGACAACATAGAGCGCTCGATCATAGGAAAGCGCGACGTTATACTGAAACTCACAGCCGCGCTTCTCTCGGGCGGTCATGTGCTTATCGAGGACGTTCCCGGCGTGGGAAAGACAAGGCTGGTCACAGCTCTCTCCGAAAGCGTCAGCGGCTCGTGCAGCCGGATACAGTTCACACCCGATCTTATGCCGTCGGATATTACGGGATTTACGATGATAAACCCAAGGACCGGCGAATCGGAATTCCGCCCCGGTGCGGCTATGTGCAACTTCCTGCTCGCGGACGAGATAAACCGTGCTTCGCCGAAGGCACAGTCCGCGCTGCTCGAAATAATGGAGGAGCTCCAGATAAGCGCGGACGGCGTTACGCATAAGCTGCCGGTGCCGTTCATGGCGCTCGCGACGCAGAACCCCGTCGAGACATACGGTACCTACCACCTGCCGGAAGCGCAGATGGACAGATTTATGATGAAGATATCCATAGGCTACCCCGATACAAGCGAGGAAATACAGCTGCTCGGCGGCAATTTCGGCAAAGCCGTGAAGCTCGATCCGGTAATGACACTTGACGATATCATGGAGCTTCGCAGACAGGCGGAAGCTGTGCGCGTGAACGACAGCGTAAAGCGCTACATAGTCGGAATTGTCACCGCGACAAGAGAGAGCGAATATACCCTGCTCGGAGCAAGCCCGCGCGGAAGCCTCGCGCTGTACTCCGCCGCAAAATCCCTCGCGCTGATAAACGGCAGAGACTACGCTGTGCCGGAGGACGTCCGCGATATCGCCTGCGAGGTGCTCGCGCACAGACTTATGCTCTCGCCGAAGGGCAAATCCACGTTCGGCATACCCGTTGCCGCGATGAGATTTATTCTTGAAAAAACTCCCGTTCCCACGGAATAAGAAAAATGGTAAATATAAGATCGATAATAACATATCTGCTGCTTATAGCGCTTGCCGTCCTGTACACGCTTTATCTTGAAGCACCGGGCGGCAGCTATCTTATAATAGCGCTCGTGTCGGCAGCCGTGCTCTCGCTGCTGCTTTGCGCGTACACGAAAAAGAAGCTGACCGCGCGGATACAGATAAGCGCAGACATACTCAACCGCGCGGAGACCGCGTCCGTTAAGCTGGTGCTTGAAAACTCCGGCGTGCTGCCGTCGTCCTTCGTGTCCGCGGAGCTCTTTTCGAGCTATCACTTCTCCACCGGCTCGCCGCAGAGAATACGCGCGGCGGTGTTCGGGCGCGCAAGCATGGAATTTGCCGCCGACTACAAAGCCGAGTTCTTCGGCAAGGGCAGGATCGGCATAAGCAGCATCGTGCTCACGGATTTTCTCGGACTATGCAGCTTCCGCGTGAATCTGCCAAAAGCGTTCGCGGAGATAAAGATATATCCGGACATACCCGCCGTTGACAGGCGCGAGGGACTTGCCCGCAGCCTTACCGACGCGGCTGCGTTCGATGACAGCGAGGAGACCACGCAGTCGCTTTTCGCGATAAACGGCACACCGGGCTACGAGCACAGAAAATATGAGCCGGGCGACAGCCTGAAGCTGATAAACTGGAAGCTGTCCGCAAAGCGCGGCGAGCTCTACGTCCGCCGTCTCGAAGGCTCCTCCGGCTCGGAGCAGACCTTCGTGCTCGACAAGGCCGGCTCAAAGTCGCGTGACAGGCTTACCGCAAAGCGCGAGGAGCAGCTTACCGTCGAGGGTATGCTGTCACTTCTGATGCAGTTTGCTAAGACCGAGCTGCCGTCCTCACTGAAAATACGCTTCGGAACCGACTGGGAGACGATCCCCGTCGTTACGCCGTCCGATGTTTCGGACATACGTTACCGCCTGACCGACTATGAGTTTTCGGAGGACGAGGTAGGCCGCCTTCCCGCTTCCGAAAGCGGTCATACGGTAATATTCTCGGCTCGCTGCGACGGTCACATTGCCTCGCTCGTTTCGGGATATGAAGGCAGATGTGCGGCTTCCCCGAAATGCGAGGTACCGGCGGAAAATATATGGAAGATCACGCGGGACGAAAACGATATCCGCTTTATCAGGTGATTTGATATAAAATGAACACAACGAAAAAAATTTCGCTGCCGCCCTTCTGGGCGGAAAATACCGTACCCATACTGCTCAGCACGGCGGTAATGAGCGCGGCGTCATACATATACTCGGCAGGCTCCGCTCTCGCGGTGTTTCTCTTTACACTGACATCGCTCGGCTTCTCTCTGCTGCTTTTCGCGCTGTATGAAATGCTGCGCAAGGTGGGTAAAACGTGGCTGACAACGATAATCGTCGTTTTGCTGCTGATAGTCTCGGATTTTCTCGCGCTGCGCTTCGTCGATTTCAGGAGCATCACCGAGCTTTCTATGTGGGTGCTTGAACCGTCACGCTTCTCGCAGGTGCATTACGGCAGCGTCTTTGCTATGATAATGCTGATCGGCTTCATACTGATATCCTGCCTGTACTATTTTACGCGGGTGAGATACCGGAAGCTGTTTCTTTTCCTGATATGCCTGTGTCCGTTCTGCCTGTTCGCAAAGACATTCACGACAATACCCGTCATCTATCCGATAGTTATGATGACGCTGTTCTTCTTCATAATGACGGGCAATGCCGGAAAAACCACCGGCAGCAATGTACATACGCTCAAGGACACCAACCGCGGAACGGCGATGTCTTCGCTCGCGTTCGTGCTCGCCGTAACGATACTCGCGTCATTCCTGCCGAAGCTGGATTACGCCCCGTTCAGAGAACAGTTCGACGAGTTCGTTACCGGTGTTACGATAAACGCCGCCGAGACCGCGAATTTCGACGATTTCAGCGATACATCATCCGATTCCTCGTCCACCGACGATACCGTTGTATTCTATTTCTACGGAGCAAACCCGGAGCTCGTCAAGCGCCAGTGCTTCAATATATACGATCTTGCTGAGAACTCATGGGGATATTACGGCAACTCGAACGACGGAAACTCAAACTGGAAAAAGTTCATTGAGTTTGAAGACCCTGCGGCACTTTACGAGGAAGCGGGATATACCGGCATGGAGCCGTTCTCGCTGAACTGCTGGGTAAGGCCGGTATCCGGACAGGTCAGAGCGATCTATACACCGGAGAATATAAAGAATATAACGCTGAACGCATCGGATGCGAAGATATACAGAACGGAAAACGACGAGTATTTCCTTGAAAAGAAGGATGCCGGATCGTCAAACTCGTATCAGCTCTCGTGGACGGTATTCGCCTATGACAACGAGTTTTCAAAGATGTTCACGGACGAGTACGCCAAGGAGCTTGCCGAGACCGGTACTGCCGCACAGTCATATGTAAGGGCAAAGGAGCAGGCGGTGCAGTACAACGATACCCTGCTCTCCGAAAAGCTGCGCAATTCGTGCTTTTCCACTCCCGATGCGAGACTGCGCGTAAAGTCACTTGCGGAGGAGATAACCGCGGGTGCGGAAACAACATACGACAAGGCGGCGGCGATAGTTGACTTCTTCCGCAAAGGAGATTACTTCTATGACACCGCGTTCACGACAAACGACACCTCGCCGGACAACTTCATTTTCAACACAAAGCGCGGTACCTGCACATCATACGCGACGGCAATGACCCTGATGTGCCGTGAGCTCGGAATGACGGCGCGGTACTGCGAGGGCTTCCTGATACAGCGCAGCGAGACGAACACCGGCTATTGGTACGTCACGACGGAAGATGCCCACGCTTTCACGCAGGTATGGATCGACGGCTACGGCTGGACGAGCTTTGACCCGACAAGCAATACCACAGACAACGGATATTTCGACATGACCTTCATATATGTCGGAGCCGCAGCCGCTCTGATAGCGCTGTTCGGTGTGCTGTTCACCGTAATGCGCCCGAGGATAAAGGAAGCGCGGTATATTCACAGGATAAAGACCCTGAGAGGAGCCGCACAGAAATCCGCAATATACATCAAGATAAACGACATGATAAACCGCTATGCCGGAAACAGCGAGAATACCATGACCCCGACGGATACCGCGGAGAAATGCGCGGAGCTGTTCGGGACGGATATAACGGACTTTATCGGGAAATATGAAAGCTCCGTTTACGGCGGAAAGGGCGACGAAAGCGAGAACTGCCCGGACGTTTACCTGAAATTCGCCGCCGCGTATAAGGCGAAGCTGAAAGAGGAAAGGAAACGCGGAAAGAAATGAGAATGTTTACCGCCGGGGCGGTTTATGATGCGCTTTCGGTGCAGACCGCGGCACGGCTCGATATCCGCACCGCGGAGGTGACCGGCTCGACGAACGACGATATCAAGGCTCTCGCGGAAAACGGCGCGGAGGAAGGCACGGTAGTCATTGCCGGAGCACAGACCGCCGGAAAGGGCAGGCTCGGCAGGAGCTTCTATTCTCCCGCGGACACGGGGCTTTATATGAGCATACTGCTCCGTCCCCGGTTCGGAGCGGCAGATTCTCTCGCAATAACCACAATGGCAGCAGCTGTGGTCGCGGAAGCCTGTGACGCTTTTCTCAACGGCACTTCCGCGGGGATAAAGTGGGTAAACGATATATATGTGAACGGCAGGAAGGTCTGCGGGATACTTACGGAATCGTCTCTCGCACAGGACGGCTCCGTAAAATACGCTGTGCTTGGCATAGGAATAAACGCCGCTGCCGCCGAGTTCCCGGAGGATATCAGAGAAAAGGCAGGCACTCTCGGCTGCGGTGCGGAGATACGGCCGCTGCTTGCGGCAAAGGTGCTTGAACGGTTTTTCGCGTATTTCGACGAACTTCCCGGCAGGAGTTATATTGCCGAGTACCGCAGACGTTCGGTGCTGACCGGGAAAACCATAGAATACGAAGCGGACGGAGCCTCACACACAGCCGAAGTTGTCGGCATAGATGATGAAGCACGGCTTATAGTACGCAGCACGGACGGAAAAATCAGTTATATTGCTTCCGGCGAGGTGAGCATCGGAAAATTCTGATATTCCCGGGCGGTGTTGAAAATAAATATTAAAGGGAGAAATAATATGGAAACAAGCAAAACAAAAAGCAAAACATTAAGGATCGTTATGTGCGCGCTGTTCGCGGCATTGATCGCAATATCCGCGCAGGTGACGATACCGCTGCCGGCAATGCCGATAACGCTCCAGACATTCGGGGTCGCGCTGTGTGCGGCAGTCGGCGGAGCGCTGACGGGTACAGTCTCGACAGGCGTTTATGTGCTGCTCGGCGCAGTGGGACTGCCGATATATTCGGGAATGAAGGGCGGATTTGCCGCTCTGCTCGGACCTACGGGCGGATTTCTGTTCGGGTTCATAATAATGGCGTTTTTGTGCGGATTGCAGATGAAAAATCTGCCGCTTCGCATCGCGGTATCGCTCGGCGGTCTTGCGGCTTGCTATATCTGCGGCGCGGTACAGTACGCCCTTGTCACCCAGACGGACATAATACAGAGCTTTCTCCTTGTTGTGGTGCCGTTCATGGTAAAGGATATCCTGAGCGTCTGCGCGGCGCAGTATATGGCGATCCCGATAAGAAAGGCGCTTGCCAATACGCTGCATTATTGAAAAAGCGCTTCCCTTTTTCCTTTTTGGTTCATTTCGCCCGCGAATAGTTATGCTTTCATTTTGTTTTCCTCTGCCGGCGGTGCGAGTCACTTTCTGCCTCCAGCGGCAGAAAGTAAGCAAAGGTCAATGCAGGATGCATTGAGACGGCTGCCAAAAGCGCGCAGCAGCATGATGCTGCGGACGTTGTCACCAAAAACGCGCACGAAGCGCGTATAAAAGTGACAACAAAAGGATTGCGCGCATAAAAGCAGTCGTCAAGCCGCCTCCCGCCCGCCTCTCTTCGAGTCACCGGTGACATTCTTCTATCGGATAGTCTCTGTTGGTGCCTTCAGAGTAGTCGGGCGGGAGAAATACACGGAAAAGTCTCTTCTCCGCCGATTCGCGGCGGGTCCGGAGTTTTGTTGGCTGAAAAAGTAAATGTTGTTACAGTGATCCGCTTACGTTCCGCTATTGATTTTTTCATATTTATGTGATATAATAGATTTACTTTATGAAAGGAAAACTTTGAAGATGTTCAACAAAAACGAATTTTTAAATCAGTTCAGAAGCATCATAGCCGAGGAGTACGGCATCACCGTAGAAGAAGCCACACCCCGGCAGGTGCATTTCGCGGTATCCTGCGCTGTGATGCGCTTGATCTCCGAAAACTGGGCAAAGAGCAAGGAAGCGCACCTTAAAGCGCGCCGCGCCTGCTACTTCTCAATGGAATTCCTTGTGGGACGCGCTATATACAACAACCTGCTCTGTCTCGGAATTGAGGAGGAGGTCAGCGAAGCGCTCAAAGAAGCCGGTGTGAACCTCGCCGATCTCGAAGAGATCGAGGACGCGGCTCTCGGAAACGGCGGTCTCGGACGTCTCGCGGCGTGCTTCCTCGACAGCGCGGCAACTCTCGATCTCCCGCTTGACGGCTACGGCATACGCTACAAGTACGGTCTGTTCAAGCAGTCGATAAAAGACGGCTTCCAGTGTGAAGAAGCGGACGACTGGACAAAGTACGGCGATCCGTGGAGCAAGCGCGTAAATGCCGACGCAGTAACCGTTACCTACGCTGACCAGACGGTAAGCGCAGTCCCCTACGATATGCCTGTCGTAGCTTACGGCACTGACCACATAAGCACCCTGCGTCTCTGGCAGGCTGAGCCCGTCAACGAGTTCGATTTCGGTCTGTTCAACGCGCAGAAGTATGATGAAGCCTGCCGCGAACAGCGCATGGCGGAGGACATCTCCCGCGTGCTGTACCCGAACGACGACACCCGCGAGGGCAAGATACTCCGTCTGAAGCAGGAATACTTCTTCTCCTCTGCGTCCGTACAGGATATCGTAAAGAAGTACAAGCGCGGCGGCGGTGATATGAAGAAGTTCTACGAGAAGGTCACCATTCAGCTCAACGACACTCACCCCGTTATCTCTATCCCAGAGCTTATCAGAATACTCGTTGACGAGGAAGGCTTCGACTTCTTCGACGCGCTCGAAATTGCGAAGAAGACCTTCAACTACACGAACCACACGATCATGGCGGAAGCGCTCGAAAAGTGGAGCACCGACATTATGGAGGAAGTTCTCCCGCGCATTTACGCTATCATTCTCCAGATAAACGAAGCATTTACCGGCGAGCTTTACAAGTCGGGAATGTTCAAGCCCGACATTGACCCGATGAAGATAGTTGCGGGTCCCCTCATTCACATGGCGAGAATGGCGATCTACTGCTCCACTTATGTAAACGGTGTCGCGGAGATACACACCGAGATACTGAAAAACGACGCTCTTAAGGAGTGGTACAAGCTCTACCCGAAGAAGTTCCAGAACAAGACGAACGGCATCACTCCCCGCCGCTGGCTGGCTCTTTGCAACAAGGAACTTTCCGCGCTTATCAACGAGCTCAACAAGGGTACCGAGTGGGTGACCAACCTCGAAGACCTCCAGAAGCTCAAATGGTTTGCTGACGACAAGCACGAGCTCCAGCGTTTCATGGACATAAAGCACACGAAGAAGGTACAGCTTGCCGAGTACATCAAGGAGCACGAGGGCATTGAGATCAATCCCGACAGCATATTTGACATACAGATCAAGCGTCTGCACGAATACAAGCGCCAGCTGCTCAACGCGTTCGGCATATTGTATATTTACTACGGGATCAAGGACGGCTCGATCAAGAATTTCTACCCGACGACATTCATATTCGGTGCGAAGTCTGCTCCGGGCTACCGCCGAGCGAAGGCTATAATCAAGTACATCAACGAGATAGGAAGGATCGTAAACGAGGATCCCGACACCCGCGATCTGTTAAAGGTTGTATTTGTTCAGAACTATCGTGTTTCCTACGCGGAGAAGCTGGTTACAGCGGCTGACGTTTCCGAGCAGATATCCACAGCCGGCACCGAAGCGAGCGGCACAGGCAACATGAAGCTGATGCTCAACGGTACGGTAACTCTCGGCACGCTTGACGGCGCGAATGTAGAGATAGTAAAGGAAGCGGGCAAGGAGAACAACTATATTTTCGGTGCGACAGTAGAAGAGCTCGAAAGCATAATGAAGATATACGATCCGCGCTACACGATAGAGAAGGATCCCAAGATCGGCAGAGTTGTCCGCAGCCTTATTGACGGCACAGTCAACGACGGCGGCACAGGCGACTTCCGCGAGCTTTACTTCTCGCTTCTGGACGGTGCGCACTGGCACAGAGCCGATAATTACTATCTCATCGGCGATCTTGACAGCTACGTCAAGGCGAAGCTCAAGCTCAACAAGGACTACACCGACAAATTCGCATTCGCGAAAAAGTGCTGGATGAACATGGCTTCCGCCGGCAAGTTCAGCTCCGACAGAACTATCTCCGATTACGCAAAGGAGATCTGGAAGATAGAGAAAGTAAAGATTTAAGAGACTTTTGAGAGATTTGAGAGATTTGAGAGAAGGGGCTCTGCCCCTGTGACCCCGCAAGCCCCCTTTAAAAAAGGGGGCTTGACACCCTAAACTAATCCCGTACCACGGAGATTAGATACGCGCTTCAAATAATAAAAATAACTGCTTGTTGTAACTTTAGCAACAAGCAGTTTTAATTTACTATCGGAGTCTTTGCCAACCCCCATTCATTTCTTGCAGAGCGACCCATAGAAGAAAACTCTGAAATACAGCATTTTATTTAGGGGGTCCAGCACCCTTTTTTAAAGGGGGTTGCGGGGTCACAGGGGCAGCGCCCCTTCTTAAAAATCTCAAAAATCTCTCTAAAGTCTTAAAATCTCTTCTATCCAAAGATCGCCATAAGCGCACCGGCGGCGACGGCGGAGCCGATAACGCCGGCAACGTTCGGACCCATAGCGTGCATGAGAAGGAAGTTGGAGGGGTCTTCTTCCTGACCGACTTTCTGCGAAACACGGGCTGCCATGGGAACGGCGGAAACGCCGGCAGAGCCGATAAGCGGGTTGATAGTACCGCCGGAGAGCTTGTTCATCAGCTTCGCGAGCAGTATTCCGCAGGCTGTACCTACACAGAACGCGAGAAGTCCGAGTACGATTATCATTATCGTGCGTATGCTGAGGAAGTTCTCGGCAGTCGCTGTCGCACCTACCGTCGTTCCGAGCATAATTACAATTATATTCATCAGCTCGCCCGACGCAGTCTTTACAAGCCTGTCAACAACACCGCTCTCCTTGAACAGGTTGCCGAGCATCAGCATACCAACCAGCGGAGCCGCGGACGGTACAATAAACGCAACTATTACCGTAACCGCTATCGGGAATATGATCTTCTCTGTCTTGGAAACGCTGCGGAGCATTCCCATTTTTATCTTGCGCTCCTTCTTCGTCGTGAGCGCCTTCATTATCGGCGGCTGAATTACCGGAACCAGCGCCATATACGAGTACGCCGCGACTGCAATAGAACCGAGCAGCTCCGGCGCGAGCTTCGATGTAAGCCATATCGCCGTAGGACCGTCCGCACCGCCTATGATACCGATAGAAGCAGCCTGCGCGAGCGAGAAGTCAACTATGCCGGTAGCCGAAAGCGCACACGCGCCGAGGAATGTGAAGAATATGCCGCCCTGCGCAGCCGCACCGAGGAAGAAGCTCTTCGGGTTCGCAATAAGCGGGCCGAAATCGGTCATACAGCCGATGCCGAGGAAGATAAGCGGCGGGAAAATACCGCATTTTACGCCCAGATAAAGCACATCGAGTATGCCGCCGTCATGAAGTACAGTCGCATACGGGATATTCGTGGTCAGGAAGTACTCGGGGTGGTAAAGCTCCGCACCCGGAAGATTGGTGAGCGCCATACCGAAAGCTATCGGGAGCATCAGCATAGGCTCGTACTGCTTTACTATCGCAAGATACATAAGAAAGAACGAGATCAGCAGCATTATTCCCTGCTGCCATGTGATATTGCAGAACGCCGACTGCTGCCAGAGCGTCTGTATCGTATCAAGAAATGTTTCTATCACTGTCCGTTCCCCCTCTCTCAGTTCATAAATCCGCGCATATTGTCGGCAATTCCCGCGGCGCTCCAGCCGGAACGCGCCGATCTCGGGCGCTTTATGCTCGCTATGCGGTACTGCTTGCCCTCCGCTTCACCGTAAGCGGCTATCGCGGCAGCTATGACTGCGATTATCTCGTCGTCGTCCTCTTCCTCGTACTCTTCGTCATACGAGACAGGAGCCGGTGCGGGGGAGGCGGTATGGGACGGTTTTGCTTCCGCGGCTTTCTTTGCCGCGGCTTCGGCAGCCTTCTTCTTTTCCTTGTTCTGCTGTATGCTGCCTATCCCCTTGAAGACTTTACCAAAAAGCCACAGGAACAGAACAAGCACCGCAAGTATCAGAAATACTACCACAAGACCCGTTACAACGGTAGAGCCTACCTTGCCCCAGTCTATCTCCTGCGCCGCAAGAACGGCAGTTGCACATATATTCATCTCATATCCCCTTTTCATAAGGCGTAATGCCGTTTTTCTGCCGTAATTTGTACAAAAAACAATGCTTTCGGAAAAGAAACGGTATAATAATCCAAAATCTATATTATTATACTACATTACGGCAAAAATTTCAAGGGATTTTTCAAATTTTGGAACGCCTTTCAATTTTTTCGGCATTTTTACATTATTTACTTGAAAAAAAGGCGTTTTTATGTTATTATAAGGTATGTTTGTAAAATGACAGCGGGCAGATGCCCGGAAGACCGTCGTGCCGGAGGAAAAAATGATAAAAGCCAGACTTACAATACCCGCAGCCGTTCTCGCAGTTATAATGTCACTTTCGGGCTGCTACTTTTTCCCGGAGGAGGAAAAGCTCCTCGATCCTCCGGTGATCGCACCGGACGAGGTGGCGTATTCGACATTCACCGCCCGCCGCAAAACTATCGAAAGCACCATAAACGTTACCGGCTACGTCAAGTCGAAAAAGGAAGCCGAGTGCTACTTCACGGCTTACACCGGTCAGATAAAGAATGTGTATGTCCGCGCGGGCGATTTTGTGAAGGAAGGAGACCTTATCGCGGAAATGAATGTCGGCGAGCTCGAATACCTGCTGAAAATACAGGAGCTTGAAGTCGAAGCGGCTAAGCTCCGCTATTCAGCAAGCGGCTCACAGACCGACAAGCTCGATCTTGAAATAGCGCAGAACACACTGGAAATGTACCAAGCGCGGTATGACGGCGCAAAGGTGTTCGCGCCCATGAGCGGACAGGTCTCGTATGTGTACAGGATAGACCCCGGCACGGAATTTGACCCGTACAAGGTCATAGCGAGGATAGTGGATCCCGACGATCTGTACGCCGCGGCAAGCTACGACGGTGATATGAAGGATTTTGCCGTAGGCGACAAGGTAACTGTGACGGTTGAGTCGGACGAGTATGAATGTACCGTATTCTATACCCCGCATGAAGCCGCGGCTGACGGCGCAGACGACAAAAAGGCACTGTACGCGGATTTTAACGGTACGGCTCCGTCCTTCGCGTATCTCGGCTCGATAGCGAATATAAAGAAGGTAAAGTCCATCGCGGAGAACGCAGTCGTTATCCCGAAAAACCTTATAAAGACGGACGGCGACAGAACATACGTTCAGGTATTCGAGAACGGCGAGAAAAAGGACAAGGACGTCACGATCGGCATTACAAACGCGACTGAGGCAGAGATAACCGGCGGTCTTGAAGCAGGAGAAGCCGTAATCATCAGATGACCGGCTTACGGGTAGGAGAAAAGTACAGTGTTTACGTTACTGTTCAGGAAAATGCGCAAGACCAAGTGGATGGTGCTGTGCCTTTTCATCGGATTTCTTATGGCGGCGGGCATGATGAGCACCGTGCCGATATATATGGACGCTTCTCTCCAGCGCACGCTGATAAAGGACATGGAGGCGTACCAGCTCAGCTCGGGCGAATACCCGGGCATTTATGCCGTTGAGCGCACATTCCCGGAATCTGCACCGGCATCCGAGCGCATAAAGGAGATAAACGAGCTGCCGGCAACGGTAAAAAGCAGGGTGGATTACCTGCCGATACCCGTGGGCGCACAGAAGACGGTACTATTTGACAATATGCTGTATCTTGCGACGGGCGGCACAAAAGGCACGTCGAACACAAGAATGAAGCTGGCGGCAATGACCGGCTTCACGGAGCATATCAGCATTACAAGCGGAAGGATATACTGCGAGGGAAGTCTGGCGGAGGACGGCGTTTACGAAGCCGTCGCAAACGAGACCGCACTGCGGAACCTCGGTATAACCCTTGGCGGAGAATACCCAATAAAGGGCGGAGACACGAGCGCGGGCGATCTTATCGTGCGCGTTGTGGGCATTTACGAGCAGTCAGACCCTACCGACATTTACTGGTCGGAGAAAACGGACGGCTACGCGAGCGCGCTTATCATTGACTATGACTGCTTCTGCGACAGGCTCGCGGCAACCGGCATGATAAAGCCGGCGAGCATAGCGGCAAGATACGCGCTCGATTACAGAAAAATGGATATGAATGACCTCGCTTTTGCGGTGAACGCGATAGACGAGGACGCGGAGTTCTACCCGACGCTGAACTGCAAGTTCACGATGGGTGTGCTCAATATATGGAAAAGCTACGCGAAGGAAGCGGAGAAGCTGACCGGCATACTGTGGGTATTGCAGATACCGACAATGGTCATGCTGGCGTTCTACCTGTTCATGGTCTCGCGCCTTAACGTGGAGCAGGAAAAGAACGAGATAGCCGTATTCAAGAGCAGAGGCGCGGGCTCATTGCAGATATTCGGTATGTACGCGCTCGAAGCGGGCATACTCGGCGTTGTGACGCTTATCTGCGCACCGTTCCTCGGACTGTTGATGTGCCGCTTTCTCGGTGTTTCCGACGGATTTCTCGAATTTGTCAACAGAACGGGAATATCCGCGAAGATCACGTCCGGCGCGATACTGTACTCGCTGCTTGCGGCGGTGATATTCTTTGCGGCGACGATGATACCGATAATCCCCGCGTCGAAGCTCTCGATCGTGCAGTACAAGCAGAGCAGAACAAAGGTCATAAGAATGTCGCTCTGGGAAAAGACGGGAATAGATTTCCTGCTTATCGCGGCGGCGATAGTGTTCTACGCGTTCTACACAGCGGATGAGCAGATCTCGACAGTCTCCACGGGGGATATAAACCCGCTGTTCTTTATTTTCTCCACCTGCCTTATTTTCGGGCTCGGACTGCTTTTCATACGCGTTTACCCGTACCTGCTGAACCTGATATATATTGTGTTCAAGCCGCTGTGGACACCGGCGCAGTATATGGCGATAACCACGGTCTGCCGCTCACAGGGCGGACGCGAGCGTTTTCTTATGCTGTTCCTTGTGGTGACATTCTCGCTCGGTATCTTCTCCGCGAACACCGCACGCACGATAAATGACCAGAAGGAAGACCGCATACGCTACGCTGACGGAGCCGACATTGTGCTGAAAGAATACTGGCTCGAAGCGACATCCACGGAGCCCGGCGCACAGGTCTCCGGCTACGTTGAGCGCGATTTTGAGCGCTTTGAGGAGCTTGAAGGCGTTGAGACAGCGACGAAGGTGCTGGTAAACAAGAAAGCAAAGGTCACCGTTGACAACAAGACGGAGAGCAACGTGACGCTGATGTCTGTGGAACCGTACAAATTCGCGAACACGGCATGGTTCAGGAACGATCTGCTGCCGGTGCATTGGTGGAACTACATCAAGGCGCTGCAGGATTACCCGTCCGGCGTTATCATCTCTCGGGCGCTCGCGGACAAGTACGAGATACAGCTCGGCGACGCGATAGATATAAGGTGGTCCGCAAACGAAAAGATAAGCGCACCCGTCCTCGCGGTGGTGGATTACTGGCCGGGCATAAACCCGAACGTTTCCGCGAACACGGGCAAGAACAACAAAAAAACCGCAAAGAACGAGGAGACCGGCGAGGAAGACGAAGAGCTGATAACCTCGTATGCCGTGAACTGCTTCGCGGTGATGAATTATTATTACACGAGCTCGGTATCAGATCTCGAACCGTATGAGGTGTGGATAAAGCTGAAGGAGGGCGCGTCGAGCTCCGCGCTGTACAGCGACATATCGGCAAAGCGAATGCCGATAGAGAAGATAACGGACGCGTCGCAGCAGCTCATAACGGTTAAGAACCAGCCGCAGCTTCAGGGCATGAACGGTGCGCTGACGCTCAGCTTCGTGGTCATAATGATAATGACGATCATCGGATTTCTGATATACTGGATACTCTCGATACGCAGCCGCACGCTGCAGTTCGGCATACTGCGAGCTATGGGCGTGACGTTCCGCGAAATAATCGGAATGATCGGTTACGAGCAGATACTTGTGTCGGGCGTTTCGCTTGCAATGTCGTTTGTTATAGGCGGCATAGCGAGTGATATGTTCGTACCGCTTTTCCGCTCGATGTACAATCCCGCCGATCAGGTGCCGCCGTTCCTCGTTGCCGCGTCGCAGAGCGACTACATCAAGCTGTATGTGATAATCGTGCTCATGCTCGGCGGCGGTTTCGCTATCCTGGGCGCGCTTATCCGTAAGATCAACATCAACAAAGCCTTAAAGCTCGGCGAAGATTGAGCGGGGAACGCCCCGCGGCGTTATGCGTAGCGACATCCTTCTACCGGCGGGTGCAGCACCACGGATAGTTATTCCCTGCAAAATCAAGGTTAAATTCAATCTTGCCGGTAAATATCCGCGAAGCGCAAAGCAGGATGCTTTGTGTTCGTCCCCAAACGCTGCAAGGATGCGGCGATATAAAAAACGAACGAGATAACCACAATTATCAATTGTCAATTATTATATTCTGGAAGGTGAATAAATGCATAAGGAATTTTTAATGGGGAACGCCGCTATTGCGCGCGGAGCGATAGCCGCAGGTCTGAACCTCGTTTCAGGCTACCCGGGAACGCCCTCTACGGAGGTGCTTGAAACGTCCGCAAAATGCAACAAGGGCTCGATGTATGTCGAGTGGTCAGTGAACGAAAAGGCGGCTATGGAGCTCGCAGCCGGAGCCGCATACTGCGGTGCGCGGACAATGGTGACAATGAAGCAGGTTGGACTGAACGTCGCGTCAGATCCGCTGATGAGCCTTGCGTATATCGGCGTAAAGGGCGGTATGGTAGTGCTCGTCGCAGATGACCCCGGTCCTATATCCTCGCAGACCGAGCAGGATACCCGCACATTCGCCGCGTTCTCGAAGCTGCCCTGCTTTGACCCGTCCGGCGTGCAGGAAGCGTATGATATGATAGGTGAGGCGTTCGAGCTTTCCGAAAAATACCATACTCCCGTGCTGTTCCGTCCCACGACCCGCGTCTGTCACGGCTATGCGTCAATTACAGTGAAGGACGAGAACGAGTATAGGACAAACAAACCGGAGGGCTTTGTACGCGACCCGTCGAAATGGGTAATATTCCCGCGGCTCTCGTACAACGCGCATATACACATCGAGGACAGGAATGTGAAGCTGTCGGAGGAGCTTTCCGATTACAGCCGCAACCTTATCATACCGGAAAAAGCTGAAGGCTGCCGCAAGGGCATTGCCACCCACGGTATCAGCTTCACTTACGTCACCGAAGCGCTGCGGGACAAGCAGGCTCCGCGCGTTATGAAGGTCACCACGCCGTTCCCGTTTCCGGAGCAGGCGGCGCTGCGCTTCCTCAAAGGGCTTGACGAGGTGCTTTGCATTGAGGAGCTTGACCCCGTTATCGAGCGGGAGCTCACATATATCTGCGGAAAATACGGGCTGAACGTGAAGATACGCGGAAAGCTGACGCACGACGTAAAGAACGCCGGCGAGAACACCTGCGGCTCCGTCGCGGAGAACATCGCCGCGTTTATGGGCTGGGAAAAGCCGGCAATTCCCGAAACGGAAGAAGCTCCCGCCCTGCCCGTCCGTCCGCCGGTGCTGTGTGCGGGGTGTCCGCACCGCGCATCGTTCTTCGCGGTAAAGGAAGCTATGAAGGGTAAGAAAGCCGTGTTCTGCGGCGATATCGGCTGCTACACGCTCGGAAACGCTATGCCGCTCGATATGGTTGACACCTGCCTGTGCATGGGCGCGGGCGTGAACATCACGCAGGGCATAGGTCACATCGAACCCGATACTGTCTGCTTCGCGTTCGTGGGCGACTCGACGTTCTTCGCGTCGGCGATAACCGGAGCCGTGAACGCGGTATATAATCAGGCGGATATGACGCTCGTGATACTCGACAACTCCACCACCGCTATGACCGGACACCAACCGCACCCCGGTACCGGAAGAACGGTCATGGGCGAGATCGTCGAAAAGATAGACATTACCGCCGTGCTGCACGGTATCGGCGTAAAGACAGTCGAGACAGTCGATCCGCTTGACCTGAAAAACGCGGTAGAGACGGTAAAACGCGTTGCCGCGGAAAAAGGCGTGAAGGCGATAATATTCAGATCGCCGTGCGCGGTGATAATAAAACCGAAAAAGCCGGCAGTTATAGACGCGGGAAAATGCACGGGCTGCAAGCGCTGCATAAAGGCGCTGGGCTGTCCGGGAATCGTGCTTCGTGACGGACGCCCGGCGATCGAGAACTCGCTGTGTACGGGCTGCGGTCTGTGCTCGCAGGTTTGCGCGTTCGGGGCGATAAACACGGCAAAGGAGGGCGAATGATATGCGGACAAACATAATGATATGCGGTGTCGGCGGTCAGGGAATCGTCCTCACCTCGAAGCTGATAGCGGCGACAGCCGTTGCCCACGATATCCCCGTAATGAGCGCAGAAACGATAGGAATGGCGCAGAAGGGCGGCAGCGTGTTCAGCTTCCTGCGCGTCGGTGAAGGCATAAGCTGCCCGATGTTCGGAGAGGGCGAAGCCGATATACTGATAGGCTTTGAACCGTCGGAAGCGGTGAGAATGTTCCGCTATCTGAAAAAGGTCGGCACCGCGATAGTGAACACGCACCCGATAATGCCCGTCACGGCGGCGCTGACCGGCTCGGATTACGACGGCGCGGATATGCTGGAATATCTGAAACGAAACGCCGGAAAGCTCGTACTTATCGATGGCGAAAAGGCGATGACCGAGATAGGCTCGCCGAAGGTGCTGAACATGGTCATGCTCGGCGCGGCGGTAGCTACGGGG